>NZ_JFHK01000026.1 GCF_001636545.1 Kosmotoga arenicorallina S304
TTTCTAAAAAGTCCTTTGCCCCGCGATATGAGACATCGCATAGCTTCAATAAAATGGAAACTTTCAAGATGCTTTTGTCGGAATAAGCCTTTCTTCTACCTCTGCCTTGTTTGTTAACAAAGTTAGAAGGCAAAAGCTTGTCTAAGTACTCAATAATCTTTACAATATCGTTTTTTGTAAGTTCTTGTGGTACCATTTATTTGGGCCTCCTTTCTTATGTTGGGATATTTCAATGGTACCACCATTGGAATTTGGGAGGCCCACTTTTTTCGCGACACCCTATAAGTTATTTTCAAAAAACAGGTAGTATAAAAGACACTGTCAATAAAGTGCCAATTTTCCTCTAAAGAGACTATGTCTCTGAATTTAGGCATGCAATAAAAATTTGTTTTTTCACGAGAATACACCAAAGTTCATTTTCATCAATGGTAGAACATATCATTTCTGACTCGTGTATGCGTAATATCTTTCCTGACGTATAATGAATGCTTAGTCATGTTCGGGGAAGTTCTTTCTTTAAAATGACTTTGTTTTGTGCAATGTCGTACAGAATCAATTTTCCTTGAGTTTGATCTGCAAATCCTACAACCGTCTCATTAACAAAAAACGGGGAGATTATATCCTGCCATTCAGGTATAACATCTAATTGAGGGGAGTTATAACTTTCTATCTCGTAACCTTTATCTTTGGGAGTAGCAATGGCTAGCTTGTCTTCAAATCGCAATGCAAAGCATATTTTTCCGCTATCGCTCCAATCGCAGATGGGTGAAAGGGGAGGCATTGTATAAGCATTCGTAGAAACAGGTGCATCAGAACCCGTTTTCATGTCAAGAACATGAAGTTCCGTGCGATGATCATTTACAACGGACCATGCAATCTTACTTCCATCTTTTGAAATGCTTACATCAAAACTGGACCTTGGTTTATTTGAAGTGACTATTTTTGCGAAGTTGTTTTTGTAGTCGTATTCGACCAGGTAAATCGGACTTTTTTGCAGATAAAGCGGACCTTGGGAAGTTTTCCAGGAATAACTTTCCAGAAAGAACACACTGTTCTTGAAGATGTCTGCTCCATAAATAAGTATGAAATCAAAGTTCGGAATTCCTTTTACTTTTTTCTTGTCAATGGTTATAAATTCCTTCGGGTTCTGGATGTTTGTTACATAAAACTTTGCAGGATCCAAATCGTTGTAAATAACGATATTTCCAAAAGGATCACAGTTTACAATAGTACGAGATGATGGATAACCTGTGTATCTTAAAACATCCAGATACACAAAGGAAAAAATCGCTCTGTGCTGAAAATAATGTAACTGTAGAAATAAGCATGGATAAAATGAAGAAAGCAACAAACAACCTTTTCATTCAAACCACCTCGAATTTTCTATAATAGGACCAGAGTTCAGTTTTTCCATTATTCGCTCTGTTAACTCAAAATACATAAGTTGAGAAGATACCAATTCCACTGCCACTCAATATCGCTGGAAGAGCTATAAGAAACATGCGCACTGGAGGCTGAAAAAGTAGAAGCAACCAAAGTGGCATGAAGCAAATTATTGCCGACCCCAGAACAATGATCCATCCCAGAGAGGGAGAGGGTTTTACAACAAGAATTTCTCCTTTCACAGATATACCTCCTTGCTAAATCTTTCAATTATTCCAACCTGTTTCAGGATATAGGATTTCTTAAACATTTTCTTCTAATTATCGATCCTCCAATAGTTGCTTTACCCTGGATTTCTTTCCGTTTTCCAAGCTGTCTTTTCTTCCAACGAGGGTTTCTTTGACATTAACTGCACCCCCTTGCCTTTACTTTATTTCTCTACTTATATGTCCAATTCTTCAGGGGAGCAGTAAATAGTTTTTGCTCCATATTTGGGAGCCGAAGGAAATTCATCAATCCTTTCTAACAAATAGCTTCAATATTTCAACAGAATCCTGTGGACAAAAAATGTGATTATCGGAGATGTTTTCTTTTCCATACACTGATCCATCGAAAGGTTTTTCGACACATTTTGAACATAGCTTGCATTCTTCTGTGGAAAGGCTCAAATCCCATTTTGTGGATTTAGAAAAAATATTGCTTTCCAGGGAACAATTGCCTTTTCCAGATAGTATTACTGCAACATGGTTGCGATAGAAAATATTCTTCGATAAATCTAGTTCTGAGACATCAATAAATTTTGCACCAATTACATTTTCAGAAAATTTGTTGTTCTGACTGTATAGCGTATCTACGTTGCTTACAAGAAGACCTGTTCCCATGTGTTTTACCAGGTTGTTGGTGAATTCTATGTTATTAGCTGCTGATACAAGCATTGCTGTTCCACGGTATGTGAAACCTCCTTTGATTTTTTCCTTAACACCATTGAATACCGAGGTAGATATCGAAAGTGACCCACCAGAAAATAATATAGCGGTGCCAGAGGTCTCAAACTTACAATTTCTGAAGCTCACGTTGCTCATTATACTTTGGAAAAGCCTTCCATTTCCTCTGAAATTTATTCCCTCAAATTTTAGTTCATCAGAACCAATAACAACAATCATAGGGATTTCCGAATCAATTGGTTCAAAATAAACTTTTCCTTTCTCACCAACTATCTCAAGGGATTTGTTTATGACAGCTTTTGTACTATAAACACCCGGCATGACAATAATAATGTCACCGTTTTGAGCGATATCAATAGCTTTTTGAAGTGAATCTATGCTACCTTCTGGATTGACTGTTATTGTTCTTACCATCTCTTCATCAGCAATCAGAAGTGTTGAAAGGACTAGCAAAACGGTGAAAAACATTAATGATTTTTTCAATAGCATACCTGTCCCTCCCCGCAATTCACATTAAGAAGCTTTGTCTCAAATTCAAGTCAATTTCACGATGACAGCATGTCTCATAAGGAGTATCGAGAAGTGAATACCAACTACACGGATAAATTGTTACGCATTCATATTCACCAACACAGGTTTCAGGATAGGTGCACTGTGCGAGACAATACGCAGTACATGCTGCATAACAAACAGCATTTGTTCCACAAGTTGCACATCCTGCTACACATTGAGCGTAACAGGTCCAATCAGTGTATGCAGGTCGTACTTCCGTACACCAACATTCAGTGCGGGGTTCAGTTATACTGTCATCACATTCAACTCGAAGTGGTATTATACTTTCTGCAGAAAACAATACTGTTGAAACCATAATTAGAAGAACAAAAACCATCCTTTTTAACATGCGAATCCCTCCTTTTGTTTCTTTATTTCCTAAGTACATGTTCCTTCGACCCCCAAATATGGGAAAAACTATTTATTTTTAGGATATAAAAATCAAAAATCTTGCTATGTCAAGAAAGTGCTGTAAAAACATCCTTGTATCCCAAAAAAGACTACGACTCTGTATTTAGACATCGCAATCTTGCTTTACCTCTAACACAACAAGAGATATAAAAATCCGGCTCATATATTTCCAACTATCGATCAGGTAATAATACAGAAATTATCTGTGTGTCTTGATTACTGTTGAGTTCTTTGAGTTTGGAATTCAAAGAATTTTCGTACATGTTTTCCACACTGCCTTTGCTTGGACCATCTTTTGGACCAATCACGTCATCTGGATCAGCCAGTAAAGGTATGAGGCTTTAATACTGAATCATTGTGCTCATTTCATTCACGCTTTCGTTGACTGTAGATGGTGGGGTTTCATCTGTGTATTTCTTCCTATCACCTGGACTAGCAAAAATAATTGCAGAAAAAAGGAATAGGACAATAGACAATATGGCAATTTTCTTGAACACAATATCATCTCCCTGAGCTCCTTTGTAACCTAATTTTATCATCCGCCATATGATTTTCAAGTTTACTGGGTTCTGTAAGCCTTTCTGGTAAAGGGTTACAGCCAAGCAATTTTGTGCAATTTTCACTTACAGGAAAATTCAACCCATAACGGTCCATATGGTAAAGTTAAAATATATAAAATGTGTAATGGGAGTGATTTTTGATTAGCAAGAAATTTCCTGAATTTGTTGCGACTTTCTTGGAGTACGGTGGTTACGGAAAACCTTTTTTAAATTATTACTTCAATCATTCGAAGGACTCGGATTGGCTGGATTATTTTTTGATACTCAAATTGGTTTGGAAGCGAGAATATCCGAAAGCTCTGAGAAAGATTGACAGGGTATTAAAAAGAGTCAGGAAGAACAAAACGCTGACGTATTTTCTCCTTGCAGAGAAGCTTGCCTTGTTATCCAGATTGGATATTGAACAGGCAATTTTACTGTATAAGCAGTTAAAATATGACTTCTCGCAGATACCAAAAGCAGCGAGGAATATTGTTGCAACTGTGATGATAAATGTTCATGCAGAACTGCAAAGTAATGAAGATATGCATGAATTCAGAACATGGAGCAAGCAATACCTCGAGCACAATCCCACAAGAGTATTTCTCGAACTTGGAATAGCAAGAAGAAAAGCAATTTCCGGAAATCTAGATATGGCGAAGGAATTATTTTTGGATGCTTTTGAAATCGCCAGAAGCATACCACATCCGGGTGGGATGAGTGATTCTTTAAACGATTCTGCGTGGTATTTAAGAGAGTATGATTCGGAATTTTCACTAAAACTGGCACAGAAATGCCTGTACATAGATGGTCAGTACTATGAAAAATTCAACGGAGTAATAAATGAGTTTGACACATACCACAAGGTTTTGAAGCTTACAAAGGTTGAATGTCTTTGTGAAAACGCAATGATTTTATATTCAATATTCGAACTGATTCAGGAAACAGCGAAGGGTTATCTATACAAACGATATGAGGGGATGTTAAAGGAGTGCTTGAAATTCATAGCTGACCTTGAAGTTTCCTCTTACCGATCGGAATTGGCATTAATTGAAAATCTAAGAAGCAGGATATCTAATATAACAGCTGCTTCTAATAAAACAGGAATCGCCAGGCACAGACTCAGAGGGTTACTTAACGGCAAAACCCAAACCGTCAGGGGTGAAACTTTAAGGAAGATAATCACCGGATTGAGAATCGAGGTTGATCCACTCAACGATCCTTATCCAATCGTGAATGAATGGATAAAACTTCAGATAGATAAAGGCTTTGAAAATGCGATAACAGAGCTGGAAAAACTCAAACCATCCGAACGTGAAATATTAATCCTCTCAACATACACCGCTCTTTTGAACAGAAGGAAAGATTATCCTTACCTGAGCAGAAAAGGGACGCTTTCCCGTGCACTGGAACTTTGTAAAGAAGACCTTCGAAGGTTTAGAGAATTTACGGAAAATCGTTATGAAATGAAGAAATTCGTGGCTCAACTCTTCGAGCTTCATCCGTTCCTCGAAGGCAGGAGAGACCTTGTCAGAAAATTCCTGAAGGCCTTGCCTGCGAGAAAAAGAAAAGAGTTCATCCAGAAGCATCTTCAATTTGTGGATGAAGACAGAGGGGTAATAGATACCTTCATGAGAAACTACGTTCGCTACGACAAAAACTGGGGGCTAAGAATGAAACCTCCCGCAGAACTTTATCCCTTCACCCAGAAATACAGGCTAAAGAAAACCCAGACCGCCCTCGCTTACTGGGCGCTGGATAAGAAGAAGGAAAGGAAAAAGCTGATTAATAAGCTTCTGAGGTTTATTTGAAATATTTCTTATACTTTTGGTGTCTTCGGTGTTTAACCACCGGCTTAGGGTGTCACAAAAAAAAGCAGGTCTCTCAAATCCCGGTGATGGCATTATTGAAATAACCCAACACAAAAATGGCTGGTATTATTGGTTGTTACTGATTTTTGAGACATTCCATAATTTTCAAAGAATTTTTAAAATCGCCACCCGATCTGGGTGGCGGTTTGTTGGTTTATAGGTTTATCCTCTCAGATATTGACTTAGCCTGCAAGAATAACAGTAAATAATCCCTTCCTCCGGCTTTTGAATCCGTTCCTGACATGTTAAAGCCACCAAAAGGATGTACACCAACGAGAGCACCTGTGCATTTTCGATTGAAATACAGATTACCCACGTGGAAGGTTTTCTTTGCTTCTTCAATGCGTTCTCGTTTTTTCGTGTAGAGCGCACCGGTTAAACCATATTCGGTACAGTTGGCTATGTCCATAGCGTCGTCAAAATCCTTTGCCTTGATAAATGCGGTAACCGGGCCAAAGATCTCTTCTTGCGCGACCCTTGCATAGCGATCAACATCTGCTATTACGGTTGGCTCGATGAAATACCCCGGTAAACCTTCAACACGCTTTCCACCAGTAACGAGCCGCCCTTCTTCTTTACCTATGTCTATGTAGCTCAAAATTTTCCTCATGGCATTTTCATTGACCACGGGGCCAAGCCAGTTTTCCGGGTCTCTCACATCACCAATTTTTATCTTCTTTGTTCTTTCGATAACCTTTTCCAACAATTCATCGTAAATGGCTTCAACGGCTATCACCCTTGAACCTGCGGAACATTTTTGACCCTGAAAGCCAAAGGCACTCGCGACAACGCCATCAGCAGCTGCGTCAAGATCTGCTGTTTCGTCAATAACTACTGCGTCTTTTCCACCCATTTCGAGCACTACACGCTTTATCCACTTTTGTCCGGGCTGGTGTTTGGCAGCTAATTCGTTAATCCTGAGGCCCACATCTTTAGACCCTGTGAAGGAAATGAATCTGATTTTTGGGTGTTCCACAATGTAATCGCCTATCTCAGCACCGCTACCGGGAACAAAATTCACGACTCCTTCAGGTAAACCTGCTTCGTGGAGTATTTCGACGAATTTTGCTGCAATTATTGGAGAGTCACTTGCTGGTTTAAGAAGCACACAGTTCCCCGCAACAGCAGCTGCGGATGTCATACCGACCATAATTGCGCCTGGGAAGTTCCACGGCGGAATTACAGCCCCTACACCTATAGGAATATAAACAAGTTCATTGTTCTCATTTGGAATTCTTACTACCGGTTGCTGTGAAGCGTATCTTACAGCTTCCCTTGAATAAAATTCTAAAAAGTCAATCGCTTCTGCGAGATCTGCATCGGCTTCAAGCCAGTTTTTACCCACTTCAAGAATCATGGTAGCGTCCAGCTCATAGCGTCGCTCTCTCATTATTTGGGCAGCCTTTAAGAAGGGTTTTACCCTTTCTTCAACCGGCGTGTGCTTCCAGGTTTCGAAAGCCTCCCAGGCTACATCCAGCGCCTTGTCTATGAGTTCCCTGATGGCTTTTGATGTAACCCCAACAATTTCTTCCGGATTGCTTGGGTTAATGGATTTGTTTTTCTTCTCAGTACTGTACTTTTTTCCACCTATTATGAGGTCGTAGTCTTTTTTCTCGTTTGCGACTTTTTCAAGGGCTTCCTTCATCTTTTTTCTGACATCCGGGTTTGACGGGTCAATATAACTCTCATTTTTGAAAGGTGGAAGGACAATGAAATCTGTTGCTTCTGGCAATTCAAACACCTCCTGTGAACTTTATACAACGTTTTTCTCTCTTGAAACTCCTTTTGAAAATCTTTCCATTTTCAGGTTTGATATGTCCACTTTTTTCGGACTGCCGTATATTATCCAGTCCGCCATGGCTTCACCCACCGCCGGGGCAAGCATAAAGCCATGACCGCTAAAACCAATCGCGAAGTAGAAATCTGAAAGCTTATCGGATTTGTCAATAATCGGCTGAGCATCAGGTGACATATTGTAAAGCCCTGCCCAGTGCCTTAATACCCTGACTTCTTTTAAGAATGGGAAGAAATGAGGCATCTTCTCCGTCATTTCCACAAGGAATCTCCAGCTTGGGTCGTGCTTGTGGCTGGGCGGTTCATCTTTATCACCCTGACCCATGATGAAATTACCAGATTTCGTTTGCCTTATGTAAAAATTGTTCACAAAACTTATCACCAGGGGATCTAGAATATGCTCCAGGGGTTCGGTAACGAATATCTGGTGCCTGTAAGATTCCGTGGGTAATTCCACGCCAGCCATAAGGCCCACTTCTCTTGAAAATCCCCCCGCGGCATTTACCACTACCGATGTTTTGATGTATCCCTTGGTCGTTAAGACCCCTTTGATTTGGCCATTTTGAACGTCTATGTCGGTTACCTCTGTGTGTGTAAGAATCATCGCGCCCATCTTTTCTGCCGCTTTGGCATATGCCATAGTTGCAAGATGAGGGTTAGCATGTCCATCAGTGGGGCAAAAAGTAGCGAGTTTTAGCCCTTCAAGATTCATGAAGGGGAATTTTTCTTTTGTTTCTTCTTTGCTTAGCAGTCTTACGTCCAGCCCTTCCTCTTGCTGCATAGCTACATTTTTGTGAAAAAGCTCCACTTCCTCATCCGTGTAAGCAAGGAGCAAGTAGCCACCATGATAATATTCTATGTCCATGCCAACTTCTTCTTCGAAGCGTTCAAATAGTTTGACACTCCTCATAGCCAGTCTGACGTTCATTCTCTCGCTCCATTGTTGCCTGATTCCGCCTCCACAGCGTCCCGTTGCACCTGAGGAAAGATAGGACTTCTCAACAAGAACGACATCTTTCAGTCCCTTTTTGCAAAGGTAAAAAGCTATGGCAGTACCGATGATACCTCCTCCAATGATTACGACTGATGCCTCAGCCCTCATTACTTTCACCACCTTTGGCACTTTTACTGACAGCCTTGAAGGTCGTTGGAATCACAGGTGGCCTGAAGGTGCCTGGATCGAGTTTTTCAATGGGGATTCCGGTTTTACGCGAGAGGATCATCAGAGCGTTTAACCGACAGGTACGGCCACCGCAAGGTCCCATTGCTATTCTCAGTCTTCTCCTGAGTTCTTCAAAATCTGTGTATCCTTCCTCAATGGCTTTTTCAACATCCCCCACCGTAAGCTCTTCACAACGGCAGACGATAGCTTCTGGCTTCATTTCGACAACCTTTATATGTCTAACTTTCTTGGCTTCTTCCAGAGGCACTTCGATATAAACAACGGTTGTACTGTTAGGAGCTTTAACAACTTTCGTTACCTTTGCAACACCTGCAATACTGCCATCCTTTCTGAGGGCATATACCTGATCCCCTTTTGAAGGTATCGGCAAGAACTCATAAGGTATGCCAACTATGGCTGTTCCCTTTTCCTCATTTTCTTGCATCATGAATATGGCCAAGCCGGGACATTTAGTAGCACAGATACCGCAACCGGTACATTTTTCATAGTCGATAACCGGAACGTTGTTGATGTTTTTGCCAATCGTGATAGCACCGAAAGGACAGCTTGTTTCGCAGGGATTGCAAGGGATGGCTTCACTACATTCTATGATAGGTCTGAGCTTCCCCTTATAAGCCTCATAGGAGGGCTCAACTTCCGTTTCACGTGGCAATTTTTCCGGGAAGCTGAGATTGAGCTTTTCAAGCCCTTTTCTAACCTTCGATGAAGTAGGTCCGCTTCTAAAAGCTCTCAATTGCTCTTGGAATTCTTTTAAGCTTTTTTCATCGGTAGTTCCTTGCAAATCCTTCACACAGCTGAGACCTGCTATTCTTCCCTCTACCATAGCCGTTGTTGCTTCTTCAATGCCACTGACATCCCCGGCCACAAAAACATTCGATACGGTGGTCCTCATATTTTCATCCCTTACAGGTACGTAACCACCGAGTTCAGAAATGAATTGAAGCCTGCCGCCTGCTTGTGAAACCAGTTCTGCTGAAGGTGCTAATCCAACAGCAATACAAATCGTATCTACCACAAATTCCCGCTCAGTACCGGGAATCACTTTCCAGGAGTCATCAACCTGTGCTATGACTGCTCCCTGAACTTCTTCCTTTCCCAAAGCCCTGATAATTGTATGCCTCAGAAGTATAGGAACACCAAGCCTTCTGACTTTGTTTGCATGAACCTGATATCCCCCTACCCTGTTTGAGGCTTCTATAATAGCTTTCACATTCACCCCAGCTTGCATTAGCTGATAACTGACTATAAGCCCTATATTTCCTGAGCCAATCATGAGGACGTTCTCTCCGGGCATAATACCAAACTGGTTCATGAGAGTCTGGACTGCGCCAGCCCCATATACCCCGGGGAGATCGTTATTCTCAAATTGAAGGAATTTTTCTGAAGCGCCAGTAGCAATAATGAACCTTTTGGGGTTGAACAGTGTTGTGCTATCACTTGGCCTATGCAAAACGGGGACCCCGTCTTCATAAACACCGATGACTGTTGATTCTGACATTAGTTTCACATTATCCATGCTTTTCAATTCTTCGATTAGTTTTGTGGCAATTTCAAAACCCCTCACCGAAGCGTAAAACTCCTCATTGCCAAAGAACTTATGGGTTTGCTTTACCAATTGGCCGCCAAACTTGACCCCTTCATCGACTATGAAGACTTTTAAACCCGCCTTTCCTGCTTCAATCCCTGCCGCAAGCCCTGCGGGCCCACCACCTATGATAAGAACATCACACTCAGTCAAGGAACTCCCCCCTTCCCTTCTGGCGACGCACAGCCATTCCGTCTTTTACCAGCGTCATGCAAGTTCTGACATTTGGAATGCCATCAACTTCCATGAGACAGGAGGAACACTTGCCAATAGCGCAAAAAAGCCCTTGCGGCCTTGCCTTTTTGGGGGTATATCTGAGAACCCTTATTCCATTAGCATGCAGCGCTGCGGCTATTGTTTCACCTTCATAAGCCATGAGCTCTCTCCCCTCGAAGAAAAAACGGATCTTTTTTCCTCTTTCAAAGGTGAGAATAGGGTGACTTTCGATTCTTTCCACCGATAATCGCCTCCGTTTTTATTTTCCCATTATCAAGTATAAGGAATAAACGCGTTAAAGTGAAAAAGCGTATTATCGAGCATACCTTAGAATATTGCTCATAAACTGCTATAATCTTCAAATGAAGACGCTTATTCACGGAGGGATTTTCGTGATAAACAAAAATATGAAAATAGAAGAAATCGTTGAAAAATATCCTTGCCTCATCGATTTTTTCTTCAAAGTAGGGCTTAAAGTCATGGTCTGCGGCGATATTTTGTGGGGAACTTTAGAAGAAGAGGCTATAAGACAAGGAAAAGGTGAGATGTTAGATGAAATCGTTTCAAAAGCAAATGAAATTATCGCAAAAGAAGGGGAAAAGAAAAACACCTTTCTCAACATAGGAGATGATGAAAATGATTAAGATTCTGGGACATCGGGGTATGGGAAAAGGAGAGGGGGAAAATAGCCTTCTATCTCTTATCAGAGCAACTCAGCTTGGTGCCGATGGTGTGGAAACTGATGTGTGGCTCACAAAAGACGGTTCATTGATTCTCACTCATGATGAAGATTTGAAAAGGCTGTTTGGCGTTGATATAAAAATAAAAGAGGTGAGCTATAAAGAACTCAAGAAAGCAAAGCTCATATCGGACGAAAAGCTCACAACTCTAGAAAAGGCCTACCTTGAACTACCAGATGACGTGATCATCAACGTGGAAATCAAAGATCCAGATGCTGCCCGATTCGTTGTCCCGCTGGTCAAAAGCTTTGATGCACTGGAAAGAACAGTTTTTTCTTCTTTTATCCACGAGTGCTTATCTGAGGTGAGAAAAGCCGATCCCAAAGCCAAAATCGGTCTTTTGATAGGCGAGGATGCAGAGGGCAAGGGACTGGAATACATCGAAGAACTCATCGGGCACTACGCTCCTTTTTCCCTTCATCTACCAGTCCAGATTTTTGAGAGGTTTGGCTTAAAAATAGGCTTGGAACTACTGAAAGGCTTTCGCAATAAAGGGATTAAAATAGCACTCTGGACGTTGAATGACCCTGAATTGGCTTTGAAGGTTAGAACTCAATGCGATTATCTGATCACAGACAATTTGACGGCAATGCTTGCGGTTAAAGGCGGAAGATAGAGGTTGAGGTGTCTTAATGTTTTACTTTGAAAAGATTTTGAGTACTTTTCTTACGCCACCCGGGATAATTATCGTCATCTTGCTTGTTGCAGGATTGATAAGCCTTAAAAGAGCATCTGGATCCTATCAAAAAACGCTTGCATATATTGTGGTTCTAACCACTTTATTTCTTTATCTGTTAAGTACAGGTATCGGGACGATTTTATATGTAAAACCTCTCGAACAAGCTTATTCCACACCTTCTCTGGATTTGCTTCAAGATCATGATGCCATTGTTGTTCTGGGAGGGGGAATAGTTCTTGGAAACGAAGAAGTGGAATTGGGTCCTCATACCCTAAAACGCCTTCTAAAGGGGTTTGAGCTTTATAAGAAATTTGGCAAACCGATTGTTTTAACAGGTGGTTCCCCTCTTGGAAGAGACTCTCTGACAGAGGCAGAAGTCATGGCAAAGGTGCTTAAGGAATGGGGTGTTGAGGATAAAGATATCATTATTGACAAATCAGCAAGAACAACAGCTGAAAATGCCTTTGAAGTTTCAAAAATTCTCCATACAAAAAACTGGAACAGGGTTATTCTTGTTACTTCCGCTGTACACATGAAAAGGGCTGTTAATGCTTTCCAAAGAAATGGCATAGTCGTTACACCTTATCCAATGGATTATCTTTATGATTATGCTCCCTTGAGCTGGGTAGATTTTTTGCCAGGAAAAGATCCACTGGAAGCCAATTTAATGGGAATTCATGAGTTCATAGGCCAGATATGGTATAGAATTCGAAGTAGGTGAAAGTTATGTGCGATACGATAGTTATAACGCCTAAAATCACAGGAAATAAAATGCTGTTTGCTAAAAACAGCGACCGTGAACCCAATGAACCTCAGGCAGTGATATTCTTTCCTTCTAAAATTCACGAAGAAGGTGAAGTTTCTGCAACTTATGTTAATATCCCCCAGGTCAGGAAGACAAAAGCTTTTTTACTTTCAAAGCCCTCCTGGATATGGGGTGGGGAAATGGGAATTAATGAGGACAATGTGGCGATAGGAAATGAAGCTGTGTTTACCAGAGAGCCTGTATCGGAAAAGGGATTACTCGGAATGGATCTTCTAAGAATTGCCCTTGAAAGGGCTTCTTCGGCTGACATGGCTCTCGAAATAATTACTTCTTTACTTGAAAATCCCGGGCAGGGTGGAAATGGCGGCTTTACAAAAAGGCTACTCTATCACAATTCTTTTATTATAGCCGACAAAGAAAAAGCATGGATTCTGGAAACAGCGGGCAAGTATTGGGCTGCCAAAAAGGTTGATACCATCGGTACCATATCAAACGCCCTTACCATCGGGAATGATTTCGACATGATCCATCCCGAAGCAATTGAACATGCAGTAAAAAAACATTGGTGCGAAAGCGTAGACGATTTTGAATTCAACAAGGCCTTTGGCAAAAGGCTGTATGCACTTTTCTCTGGAGGACGGTTCCGGAAGGAGCGTACCGAAAAGTTGATAAGGGACAAGCTTCCTCAGCTAACTGTAAAAGAAATTTTTGAGATCTTGAGAGACCATGGAGACACTCAAAACATTACAAAAGGATCTATGCGAACAGTGTGCATGCACGCAGGCGGTGTTATTTCAAGCCAGACAACTGCTTCTATGGTTTGCGAAATAAGTGACATAACAACAGTATGGATAACAAACAACAGCGCTCCCTGCTTGTCTGTGTTTAAACCCGTCTGGTTCAATGGAAACGAGAGCACACTGCCTTATGTAAAGGAAGAGGAAGGTATGAAACACTGGTATCATGGGGAACGCTTTTACAGAAAAGCTCTGAAAAACTACTTAAAAGCCCGTGAATTTTTTGAAGAAACCGCCGAAAAACTTGAGCTGGAACTGCTCTATAAGGTAAACAAGGCATTTGAAAAGGAAATACCTGATTTTGAAAGCTTAAAAGACATTTCAAAGGAAGCCTTCAGCAAAAGCTGGAAAATAATAGATGGTTTAATTTCCAAAACTTCGGAATTGCCTGCGGGGAAACGTTCGCTATATTTCAAGCTATACTGGCTAATTCAAAACAGCAAATTCAAAGGCTAATGCCAATTCTAAAGAGATTTTAAGTATATGTTTTTCATGAGAATATCTGCTGCCTTTGCCGGAGCACCATGACCCGGAAAAACTTCCATTTCAGGATATTCCATCAGTAAACCTTTCAGCAATCTCAATGATTCAAAGAGTTTTTTTTCGTTTCCACCGGGTAAATCTGTTCTCCCTATGGAATCAGAGAATAGAGTGTCACCTGTGAAAAGGTATTTTTTCATATACATGAAGCATACTGAACCGGGTGTATGGCCAGGCGTTTTGATAACTTCAAAATATTCGGGCAAATCATCAATGTTGCAAAGGTTGAATTTCTTAATGTCAGGAGTCTTCAATGGAAAATATAACGAAAGATTTGTTGCGGGATTGGTGACAAAATCGATGCTTTCGTTAAAATACAGGTTTGCACCCGCAAAATGCGAAAGCTCAAAAATATGATCAATATGAGAATGCGTTAGAAGAACCCAGAGATTTTGCCTATTATTTGTTTCTATTTTTTCAAAGGTCCCTTTTCCGGGGTCAATCACAAAAATCTTCGTTCCATTTTTTAGAACATATGTGTTTTCTTCAAACATATCTGACTGTATTCTACAAACCATAAACCCCCTCGCTTATTTACCGGATTTATTTACCTTTTTTCTTTCCTTTACAGGTAAAAATTCTTCTCGTGTATCTAATTCCATCCTTTCTTTTGCATAGTATTTAAACTGTATGCCAAAACTCACCAAAAATATCAGCACAACCATAAGAATTAAAATAAGTGCCTCTGGCACATTCGGAAATTTTATTGCCAGGAAGCCGGCTATTGCAATGCCGGAAAGAAAACTCCCCGTTAAAGAAGTTACAGTAATTATCAGCTGGCTTTCATACTTTTGAACTATTAAAGCCACAATAATACCCGTGATAAAGAAGTACGGATTAAGGATATTCAGGTCTTTACCAATATTCAGGCTTAAAAAAAGATAAACACAAAGAAACATCGTAACAAGCATGGAAATAATGAAAAGAAAGACCTTTCTTGCCTTTACAGATATTATTGGAAGTAAAATTGCGCAGAGAAGCCCAAGCTCGATACCATAGATATCTTTTCCCGCAGAACTGCCAAATTTGTAGCCCATGTAGTAGCCTGCTAATACCCAGGCACCTGTGTAGGGAATGATGAAGATCTTTCTTCCCAGAAAAGCCAGGACAAAGCCGAGAATCGCGATTATCAGGAGTATCGCAGGATCAAAATTCTCGAAGGACTTTATAAAAGCCCTCAGGCTTTCGAGATCAGCGCTTTTCAACCATAGTACAAATTCATCCAATAAATCTACAAATCCCTTAAAAAATGTGAGCAGAACTATCTCCCCTTAAATTTTTAGAGTGTCACATACTAATATTTTAGCCGGTTTCCAGGAAAGCTTCGACTTCCTGATTCCCGGGATATCCAAGTCCTGTTGCAAATTGATGAAGGTGCAATCAGGAGCTGCTATTTTCGCCGTATCTCTTCTTAGAGCAACATATAAACCTTCGTATTTCTTCGAAAGATCTGCTTTCTCCACGAAAACAACAAAGGTATCTTTTCTCAAATAACTCCCCAGAGAAAATCCCCTGATTTTTTCATCAACAAATGTTACTATACCGCTAATTGGTAGAAAATCCATCAATTCAAAGAGCTTAATAATTGATTCCCTTTCAAAAATCAAATTATCGTCCCGGTTGCAGCCTTTTTGCTTGCACCAATAATCAAAAAAATCCAGCACCTTTTCTCTATCATGCTTTTGAATTTTTCTGCTGTAATAAGAAGGATGGGAACCAATGAATTTGTTGAGCCTGTTCTTCTTTTTGTGAAGCTTCCTTCCTGAAAGATTCCTTATATCCTCTGCACGATATATATACTCCCATTGCCCGCGATTTATAATCCTTTCATAGTCAATTCCAAGACAATTGACTCTTGCTACAAAGTCCTCATCACAATCTCTTATGAAAAGGGGAGAGTTAAATTCATTTCGAAAATACTTCTTCATAGCATACAAATACCCAGCAAGATCGGTTCGAGGAACCAGTGGAGGGAAAATAGAAGGAGTTTTTCCAGAAGGAGTACTCAAGATTATCATTTTCTCCTCTTCAAAATATACTTTTGCGCCATGAAAGTGCTCATAAGCAAGGAGATTTGCAAAAGCAATTTTTGAGTTTTCAACTTCATATCGCTCAAGATAAGCTTGATATTTCTCGAAATCCTGTGTTCTTAGTATCACAAACTTTATATGATCGCCCCCATTAAATTATAACGCATGGAACAAGATCGATAATCAAACGTATGATTTACAGATAATTTGCAACCATTTAGTAAATTGTTAATGAGTGTATTCATCTTTGAAAGCACAAATGGTAAAATATGGCTGATTGATTATGATGCATAACGACTGTTGGCACAGGCTTAGGCACCTTGCAAAAGCCATGAATTACACTTCCGCTTTTAGCCTAAGAAGCGAGCTGAGGGATATTTTCCTAAATCGCGAAAAATACAGGGAATGCTTTCCTTTTGCTATTGCCTTAGATATTTTTATGTCAAAAAGCTTCGACAGGCAACCCGTTTCAGAGCAAATTAACATCTCTTATAAGCCTGAAGAGGCTTTGTGGGGAATCTTTGAGCTTACTGAATTCTACAATAACAAAAACATGGGCATGCACGCCTACATGGCAGCTGCCCTTGGGATGGATATCATAAAAAAGCACAAAATTCCTATCCAACTCGAAATCACTGCTAAATACTACAAAATGATGACCGCTTTTGAGCTGGGTTTTTCAGATGAAGTTATTAGATATTACAACGAGCTACTCGCCAAAGAAAGCGAAATACCTAGAGAAATCAGACTTGGTTATTACAATGCCATGGGTTTGATCTCAGCCCAGTTTCCTGGTGATGACCACAAAGCTATTGATTATTACAAAAAGGCAATTCACGAAGCAAACATTCCTCAAAAAGCGGATATCATAAAAATCAATTTTGCCGATTATTACTATGGTCGCGAAAAATTTGGAAAAGCGCTAAAACTCCTTGATGGCGTTATTTCAACCAATTTTGCCTCAATAAGAGGTTACCTTAACACGCTAAGGCTTAAAATATACCTCCAGATTTCCCAGGACGATGAATGTAAAAAGGTAGCGAAGGAACTTGAAGAACTCAATAAAAAGAGGGAAGACTGGATTGGGAACTGGCGCTCTTTTATCTTTCTGGGACATTACTACGCTAAAATTGGTGATCACATCAGAGCTTCCCATTACCTGAACAAGCTCAAGAACGTCGAGGATTTCAAGTTTAATTCTTATCTTCAGGGGGAAGCTTTAGTGCTTGAAGCCTCTCTCGAGCTTGCAAAAAAGAACAGCATTGAAGGGCTTAAGAAGATCATACAGGCTTTTCAGCTTTTGAGTTCTTACAAGACCGTTTCACCTCATTTGAGAGGCATGATAAAGAACCTTCTCAATAGTGTTGTAAATATATTTTCACAGTTGATAATTGAGATTCGTTCTAAAGACCCTTACACAGCATCACATACCCTTCGGGTTGCCAGTATAGCCCACCGTATGGGCGAAAAACTTGCTTTATCAAAAATCCACCTCTTTTACCTGGTAGTCGGGGCTATGCTTCATGATTATGGAAAGATAATGATTCCCACCTATATACTCAACAAACCAGCGAAATTGAGTCTTGAGGAGTATAAAATAGTCAAAATGCATCCCGAATACGGTGCTTCAAAACTTGAAAAAATGCGTTTTCCCCAGGAGATTATAAATGTGGTTCTCTATCACCATGAGAGAGGAAATGGAAGCGGCTACCCCGCAGGGCTCAAACTCTCTGACATACCCTTTTTGGCTCAGATTGTTGCCGTGGCAGATGTCTATGATGCGCTTACCACCGATAGGCCTTACAGGAAAGCTCTAAACAAGAAAGAAGCCCTCGCTTATATCATTGAACAAGGAGAAAATCTCGCTAAAAAAGAGGTCATAAGCGCTTTCTCCAAGTGTTTGAAAAAAGGCATTCACCAACCAGATGAAGCGGAGTTTGCGGATATCTGGTCGGATATCATAGAAACTTTCATGGCAAAATAAAATAGGGGCTATGCCCCTATTTCATAATTTTCACCCATTAATCTTCTAATTTGTCATCATCATCGGGAAAAGTCCACATTCCAGGTCCCATTAATACTGTAAACATTCACATTACCCCCTTTTCCAATTTTTTTCTCTAACTCGAAATTGTTTTCAAAATAGGTCGTTCGATATAATAATATGAATACTTCCAGTTTTAAGTTCTTTGGTATTCCTCATTCGTTTGACAATATAATTGTACTATTTGTAAGCAAAAAAACCAAAAAGCTATTATTAAAGAATATTGATAAGAAAATCCAATCTAAATCAATGTAATCCAAAAAAATGATGAAAACTAACCGTAAATCGGATTTGTTCGTCTTTCCTTCTGAATGCTCTTGTTTTGAATGGCGATATTATCTCAGACGATTGAACTGCGGCACTGAATAAAAAAACGGGCTAAATGATGATTTTTTAGCCCGTTTTTAGATGAATTTTATTAATTCAGAGCCCGGAAGCGAAAAAGCTTACAGTGCCTTTCAAAAGCATTTCTATTTCGTGCTGCTTATTGAAAGTGTGTTCAGCCCCCTCAATTGCAAGCAGTTCATAACCTTCTTCAGCTGCTATGGTTTCGCTGTGAAAAATTGGAACCGCTTCATCAGAAGTACCATGGATAATTTTTACCGGTCCCTTATAGTTCTTTAGAAGTTCATAGCTATTTTCACTAATAATACTTTCAAAGAAGTTCTTACTGACATAAAGGCCACCAACATCTAAAAGCCCCTTTTCATCAAAGGTCCTTTCTTCTTTAGAAAGATGATAAGTAAAGATCTCTTTATTCAACAAAGCAGGTGCCCAAAAGCAAACTGCCTTTGGAATCTGCGGATGCTTTCCACTGAACATCGCAGTAATTGTTCCCCCCATGCTGAAGCCAAGAAAGCCTATTCTCTTCTTGTTGATGTAAGGCAAAGAAAGAGCGAAATCATAAATGCGTTCAAGATCTTCAAGTTCTGTATATACCGTCATATCTTCGAATTCGCCATCGCTGTTTCCAGAACCAAAAAAGTCAAACCTAATGCTCGCAATTTCTTTTTTGCAGAGTGCATCAGCGGTTCTTTTGAAGATAAAGTGCGGTTCAAGGTGATTGCCGGTAAAACCATGGGAAAATATCACCAGGGGAAATTTCTGATCGCCATCAGGCTTCTGGATAATACCAAAAATCCTTTTCCCTTCTTCGCCTATAATAAAAGGAATTTTCTCCATAAAAGCCCTCCCTATTTCTGAATTCACTCCTAATAAGTATAACAAAACGGGCGGAATAATCCGCCCGTTATTTCTTGGTTTTTTATCTACTTATTCAATACCAGCATAATCTTTTAGCGTATCCAGGAAAACCGGTGAGAAAATAAGTCTCCCGATTTTTTTGCCTATTTCTTTCTTCATTATTGTTGCTTTCTTTTTCATCTCAACTGATTTTTGCTTCATATTTTCCATAGCGCCTTTTGCTCTTGCTTCAAATTCCTTTAGAGCTCTCTCTTTCTCTTCCGGGGTCATGTTCATCAATTTTTCCTTCATTGGTTCTGGAAGTTTTTCAGCAAGCTCTCTGGGGTTTTCTTTGAATTGTTCTACTCTTTCTCTTAAGACTTCGGGGTTAATGTCCAATTTTTGGAATCTTCCAGCAATATTTCTTTGGATAATATTCTTGAGCTTTTCAGCTTGTGCAAGTGTTATATTTTCTTTGAACAATGTTATTACTGATTTTTGTATTTCGCCAAAAGCTTCAGCCCGCTTATTCAGTGCCTCGTGGATTCTCTTGATCTGTTCCTCGTTATCATTTATTAAAGCTTCTCTGAGCTTTTCAAGTAATTCGGTCTTTTCTCCGATCATTTCATCCATCTTTGCTTTCGCATCCATAAGACCTTCGTATAGTGTCGCTGCCTGCTCCTTGGTAAGGTCGATTGCCCTAAAAACCTCTAAAATCCTTACTGACAAGCCAAGGGTAGCGGTTTCAGTTTTTGAAACTTTTTCTGTTGCCATAACTGCGGTTAGTGATAGCAAAACAACCACGAAAAGGATCAATGTTTTTTTCACAGAAAATCCCTCCTTTTTTAGAGTTTACACATCTTTTTCGACTTTTCAAAAAAAGAGGGGTTGAATTTCTAATAATTCTCTAAGATTCACTCTCTTGTTTTTCTGACCTTGCCAGAATGGTGGGTCAATATTGACACATCGGAAAGTATTACAGGGGTTCCGCTCATTGAAATGAATATCAACTTCTCGCTATCTACAGATTCAACGGTGCTCATAGAGGTTCTCAGCCCAATTATTGCATTTGCTCCAAAATTTGCTGCTTGAAACTTCAAATCTTCCAAAAGAGAGAGTTTGAGCTCATCAAGCTCATACGTTAGTGAAAAAGCTCTAACCATTTTGTTTTTAACTGTCTGGACTCTTATTGATTTCATATCCAGTGTTAAAATGGCTTCCGCGGATATCGCCTGAAAGTATCTTTCAATAGCGACAGGTACGGTATCAACAGATAAAACAACAATATCTGGAATAGCAGTTTCTGCCGGTCCGTGATGGTTTTTATTACTGAGTTTGCTGGCACATTCAAGACAGTAATTCTTCCCGTTGATTTTAACGATTTCTTCTTTCGGAAAGCGTTTTCGGCAGGAATAGCAGACTTTATTCATATTCAATCCCCCTGTATTTTATCTATATCATTCTCATTTTAACAAAAAAAGCTTTCAGAATGCATTTAGTAAGATACCGGCTAATCCTCCACCAAGAATGATCCATATTGGAGAAAGTCTTTTCAAAAAAATCAAAAGCAGGAAAGCACAAGCAAAGATAAGGGTTGAAGATAAATTTATTATAGAAGCAGATCCTATTCGATAAGTTGCAACAAGGATTAAAACAAGAGCCGCACCTTTGAGTGCCCCTATCAAGCGTTTTTCATCGATGAATCTTGTAATGAGCTTCAACGTTTTCAAAAGCACATACACCCACAAAATGCTTGGAAGTATAAACCCTGTGGTTGCCAGCAAGGCACCAACAAATCCGTAAAGTTTGTAACCTATAAAAGTCGAAGTGTTTAACCCAATTGGGCCAGGCGTCATCTGGGCAATCGAAAGAAAATCCAGAAATTCCTGCTGAGTAAACCAATGGTGTATCTGAACCACTTCATCCTGTATCAAACCAATAGCACCATATCCACCACCGAAGGCTATCAATCCTATTTTAAGGAAAGTCAGGAATACTTCTATCATTTTTTATCACCCTGCACTATATATACGATAGCTGTGGCAACTAAAACTGTCCAGAACAAAGGTAGTTTTAAAATTATCACTAAAAGCGTTACTAAAAACAACGATACAAGAATTTTCATTTTCTTTAGTTTGCTTAAAATCAGCGAATAGGATAGGTAAACCAGTATAGCCGTAATCGATGCTCTCACTCCTTGAAGAAAGCTTGAAAGGATAGGGATATTAACTATGTTGCTAAAAACTACCCCTACAAGTATCATGATAAAAAAGGGTGGGACTATAACTCCAATTAATGATACTATTGCACCTGGCAATCTGGCTATATTGTTACCTAAGATCAGCGAAACATTCACGGCAATTGCCCCGGGTACGCTTTGAGCCCTCGCCACTGCCCCGAGAAATTCATCATCAGAAACTATGGCGTACCTTTTCACCAGGTACTCCCTAATAACCGGTATCATAGCATAACCGCCACCTATTGTAATAGCGCTTATGGTTGCGAAAATCGAAAATAATCTAAATAGTTTTCCTGTCTCTCTTGCATCCATAACAGAAAGATTTTACTATATAGTTAGGGTGTCTCGAAAATCAGTAACAATCAGTAACAACCAATAATATCAGCCACCTTTCTGTGAGGACGGCTGTTCAAGACATTGAAAATAACACAGAGGTTGTATGCCAATATGGCCAAACCCAATACCGCATCATAATTCCTGTTTCTCACATACCAGATGTATTCCAGAGTGAAATACTCTTGTAGAATGTTAATCGTTCTTTCTATCTCCCAACGGTTTTTATACTTCTCCGCATAGCTTTGCCTCAATTGAATGCCCAGCCAACGAGCCTGACACTGTTTTTCCAGTGATACATCTTTCCTTTTGTTTGTGTCTATTACCGGTATCATGCTACTGCGATCGAATATATAACGGTATATCTGCTGCGAATCATATGCGCTGTCTGCGAGGAAATACTTATATCCCTGGCCAGAATCTATCTGTACCTTTGCCATTGTCGAATCGTGTACAGCTGCTGTCGTTGTCATCCAATCTTGAATCAATAGGTTCTGTGCATCCAAACTCATATGTACCTTTCTTCCATATTCCCAGCCTTTTGTTGTCTTTGTCCAGCTGGATTGGGGGTCTTTGTATTTCCCTGCCCTTCTTCGCCTTTGTGCTGTATGGGCTTTACAAGTCTTGGTCACGAAAGGAATCCACCACCAACTCAATCCTTTCAAGTCCTTCTATATCCAAAAAGAGGTTTACAATATCTTTGTTTATCCTGTGAAGAGGCAATTCTCTTACTCTCCTGGATATAGTCTGGAATGGAGGTATGTTTTTCAAGTCCAGGAGTTCCATGTATTTGGGATTCTTTTTTAAAAAGTCCTTTGCCCTGCGATATGAGACATCGCAGAGCTTCAATAAAATGGAAACTTTCAAGATGCTCTTGTCGGAATAAGCCTTTCTTCTACCTCTGCCTTGTTTGTTAACGAAGTTAGAAGGCAAAAGCTTGTCTAAGTACTCAATAATCTTTACAATATCGCTTTTTGTAAGTTCTTGTGGTACCATTTATTTGGG
>NZ_JFHK01000027.1 GCF_001636545.1 Kosmotoga arenicorallina S304
GCGTGGGTGGATGTGCACTGCGAAGGAGCTGTTAAGCACGCTGTGCGTGGGTATGACTGGCTACGCCAGTGTTATGAACTCCTTCGGAGTTGCCACGACCAGCTCTGCTGGTGTTTAGAAGTTCTCTCGGATCTCGGATTCTCGGTTCTCGGCTTTTCAATCGTAATCACCCCCTAAAGAAATAGGACAGGGAATAACGAGGTGATAGTATGAAAGAAAAGGGGGTGAAGGGATGAGAAGCAGGGGACAATATTCAAAGGAATTGAAGCTAAAAGTGGTAAGAGAATACGAAGAGGGCCACAAAAACACAAGAGAAATCAGGGAAGAATACGGGATACCGGATTCCACATTATGGGGTTGGATAAACAAATACAGAGCGGAGGGAGAAAGTGCTTTTGAACCGAAACTCAGAGCCGGAGATTTCATTGTTGATCCAACGAAGATACCGCCTGTTCTGTACAAAGAGATAGGGCTTGACAAGATAAAGAAAGACCCAAAAGAGCTAAAAGGGGTTCTCAACGAAATCGAGAAGTACAAACTCATAATAGCAGAGAAAGAACTGGAGATAAGGTTGCTAAAAGAAGCGCTAAAAAAAACAAGAAAAGGCTAGCAGTTGAACTTATCGCTGAAACATATATGGGTTATGGTTTTTCAACCTCTTATCTTTTGAGAATCTTTGGAATAACCAGGAGCAGTTACTATCGCAGGAAGAAGCTCCTTTTCTTTCTCAAGAAGACAAAACCAGGTAGAAGGCGCAATTACTGTCTAAAGACAAAGGGTGGGAGAATAGAAGATAAAGAGCTTGAAAAATTACTCAAAGACATATACAGCAGAGTGAATCCATATGAACCTGAGTATTATCTGAAAGTATTAGGAAGCAAGAAGCTCAGCAAGTATTTTCTGAATGAATTTGGGATAATAGTGAACCACAAGAAAGTACACAGAATGAGAAAAAAACTGGGATATGTGAGGAAATACAGGTCGAGACAGCACCATCCTGTTAGGCGTTCAACCCAGCACGAGATAGACAGGACAGGAATACTGTGGGAAGCAGATATTAAGTACATAAGCACAATACAGGAAGGGAATATAGCCTTGTTGGACATAATAGATGTATATTCAAGGGAAATAGTGGGTTCATATCTTGGGAAGAGTTGCAAGTGCAAAGATTTTATTCGAACACTGGGAAGGGCAATGCTTTACCAAGAAACGGTGCCTCGGTTGGTCCGTACGGATAATGGAAGCCTGTTTACAGCTAATTACACCCGGGAATATTTTAAAAAGAATGAGATAGTCCAGGAATTCGGGATAAAGCACCATCCTGATTCCCAGGCTTTCATTGAATCCCAGCATTCGAATGTACAAAAAGAATTCGTATCCATGAATACATTTGAGAATGCGGAAGACGTTTACAAGAAATACCAGGTGTACATGAATTTCTATCACAATCTCAGACCACATGGTTCTTTGAAATACATGACACCACAAGCTTTTAAGAAATGTCGTAGCATTTCCATGATTCAATCCGTTAAAGCTTGATTTCGTTAACCCTTGTCTCATTATTGGGGGTCAGACCG
>NZ_JFHK01000028.1 GCF_001636545.1 Kosmotoga arenicorallina S304
TGGGATTCTTTTTTAAAAAGTTCTTTGCCCTGCGATATGAGACATCGCAGAGCTTCAATAAAACGGAAAGTTTCAAGATGCTTTTGTCGGAATAAGCCTTTCTTCTACCTCTGCCTTGTTTGTTAACAAAGTTAGAAGGCAAAAGCTTGTCTAAGTACTCAATAATCTTTACAATATCGCTTTTTGTAAGTTCTTGTGGTACCATTTATTTGGGCCTCCTTTCTTATGTTGGGATATTTCAATGGTACCACCATTGGAATTTGGGAGGCCCACTTTTTTCGCGACACCCTATATATAGTGATAAAATTATTCCAGAAGCAATTCAAAAAACTCTTGTATCGTGAAATATTTAATAGCAATCAAAAGGAGGTGGGGGATATGGAAAACAAGCTAAAATGGGGAGCAAGAGTGCTGTCTGAAGATGGAAAAAATCTCGGAAGGCTTACAAGAGTTGTTTTTCATCCTTCAACAAACGAGGTTACTCATATTGTTGTTGAGAAAGGCGTTTTCAATAGAAGAGCAAAGCTTGTTCCTATTAACTCAATCCAGTTTGCTGCTTCTGATGAAGTAAGGCTTAAAATAGATGCAGCGCAAATTGATGAACTGCAGGATTTTGAGGAGACCTACTTTCTTTCAGGCGAAAACATTGAAGGTGAAGTCAAACCTCTTTACTGGCTTCGACCTATTGGAGATTATCCAGAAATCTACCCCCTACCACCTCTCGCCGTAAGCTACAATTTAGATGAAAACTCTCATGCAATTGAACCTGGAGTGACTGTAATTTCTGCCGAAGACCACGAAGTTGGCAGGGTGAAGAGCGTTTTGCTTGACGAAAAGGGGCATATAACCCATTTTGTCGCAGAGTTAAAGGTAGAAGGAAAAATTTCAACCAAAATCATCCCTATTGACTGGGTTAGTAAAATAGAAGACTCTTTTTTAAAAGTCTCCGCTTCGGAAAGCATGCTGGCAAAATTGCCTGATAAATCATGAGGAATATATACCTCGTCTACTACCTTGCAATGCTTGCTCTCACTTTTTCAATAAACGTTTGGTTAAGCGAAAGCGGTTTATTCGCTTTGCTTCCTATAACCATGTTTGTTGCTTATTTTCTTGGCAATGGTAAGTTGCTTCCGGAAAAGCTGGGAGAAAAAATCCGCATTTTCCGGGAAGGAGCATATCCCTTAAAAGAAATAGATGAAGCCGTACTCCGCCTTGAAAGAGGTACAAAAATTGATCTGTCGGAATTGATGGAAAAGGTGAATAAAATTAAGAAAAAACTCCTTGATGTCGCAAAGGTTCAAAGGAAATTATTTATATTTTCCTTCATTTTAGCTCCTGTGTTCCCTGTTATAACGACCTTTGGAAGCACTAATTTGAAAGCGCTTGAGAAAGGGTTGTTGCTACTATCTGGTTATGGTGGAATGTTCGCAGTAATATTTGTTGCGATAGCAGGAATAAACGCCTTTTTCAGACAAGTCAAAGGAATCGCTGATAAAATAAATAATCTGGAAAACGAATGAGAGGTTGATAATATGGCAATTGTGGTTGCTAAAAAGCTGAGAAAGATTTATAACTCCGGGGAGGTTCAGGTTGAGGCTTTGAAAAGCGTAGATCTGGAAATTGAAGAGGGAGAAATACTCGCAATTATTGGCCCTTCTGGGTGCGGAAAGAGTACGTTATTGAATTGCCTTTCCGGAATAGATGATCTAACTTCCGGAGAGGTAATTGTAAATGATAGGCCTCTAAACGAAATGAACGACAATCAAAAAACGCGCTTTAGGGCAGAAAATATGGGATTTGTCTTTCAGTTCTACAACCTAATACCTGTTTTGACCACTGTGGAAAACATCGAACTTCCCTTACTAACAATAGGCTATTCTCTAAAAGATGCCAGAAAACAAGCATTGGATATTCTTAAAAGACTTGGTATTTATGAACGCGCAAATTATTTGCCTTCAAGGTTGAGTGGAGGCGAAAGGCAACGTGTGGCTATTGGAAGAGCACTGGTTCACAAGCCAAAAATAGTCTGGGCTGATGAACCCACAGGGGCTCTGGATACTGAATCAAGCAAAGCATTGATGAATCTTATTGTTGAGTTGAACGAAAAGTACGGGCAGACCTTTGTGATAGTGACACATGACGAAAGGATAGCTTCTTACGCAAACAGGGTGGCTCATATGGATAGCGGAGAAATTATCTCCATTAAAAAATTGGAGGCTCGACAAAGATGATTAATATCTTATCTTATATAGTTGCAGCACTTATACTATGGATTTTGATTTCGATGATTAGAAATCCTATAATGCTAAAAATGAGTTTCAAAAACGCTTTCAGGAGAAAGGCTGAAACACTTCTTGTAGTACTTGGCTCTTTAATAGGTACGGCTTTGATTGTTGGTTCAATGGCTATGAACGATTCTTTTCAAAAATTCCTTTATGCGCAGGTTGAATATAACCTCGGAGAAATAGATGAAATCTTAAAGCCTGGTGATGGCAAACCCTATTTCGATGCTGAAAAACTCATGGAGCAACTTTCATTGTTAGAAGAATCGCCTTTAACAGATGGTGTTTTACCGGTAATAACAAGGAACGTCACTATAGGATTTCCAGGAGAAACCAGAAAACTTAACCCCGAAAAAACAATGGAGGCTTTTCTTATCGGTGGTGATCCGGGTAAATTCAGTAATTTCGTAGGTAAAGATGCAGATGTAAAGGCATTCGAGTTACTTCAAGGGGATAGCGAAGGATATGTGCCAGCTATAATAAACAAAAAGATTGCTGACTCCCTTGGAGTAAGAGAAGGGGACCTCCTTGAAATACTTCCTGATGCAAGTTACAGATTGTTAAGCTGGATTAAACTCCCAATGATAAAAATAATGGGGGTAATGGATCAAGCCGGGTTTATTAATTACACCGGGTCGGAAATGAATCCTATGAAAGGAACCCTTTTGCTTAATATTAATGATGCCAGAAAAATTCTGGGGATAAGCATACCAGATGCTTTCAGTGATATTTTTGTTTCCAACAAAGGAGATTACCTAAAAGGCGAAAAGCTCACATCTCAGGTTGTGGATTTTATCAACACCCATGGTGATTTTTTTGAAATAGAGACCGTTAAAAGCGAGGTCATTTCGGACGCTTCTCAAGGTAATATCGGGCTTGTTTTCCTTGCCCTCAGCCTTTTTGCCATTGTTGCAGGTGTCTTTTTGTTGATAAATATATACGTTATGCTTTCTGAAGAGAGAAAGGTTGAATTGGGTACTCTACGGGCAATTGGCTTCAAACGAAGTGAAGTGTCAAAGGTGATAGCTTTTGAAGGGTTTTTTTACTCTCTCTTTGCAGCTCTTGCTGGTATACCAGCAGGGCTATTGATAACCAAATTTATCCTTTCTAAATTCGTTAATCTTGTAAACAACATAACAGTACTTATTTCTTCTGTTGGTTCGAGATTAAACACGAGCACATTTGAAGCCACTTTCGACTTATATGTTAAGCCTTCTACATTGATTTATGGCTTTATGCTGGGAATGATGATTCCCATTCTTGTTTCTCTTTACGCAGGAAGAAAAATTTCTAGGATGAATATAGTTCGGGCTGTAAGGAATATTCCCGAAGAGCTGGAAATAGAGAAAAAAAGTTTTAAATTACTGTCAGTTATTTCTGTTTCGGTGTCTGTTTTGATTGCTTTTGGAGGATACCGACTGGAAAACGCTTCCCTTTTTGTTTTGGGGGTTGTTCTCGCGCTTTTTGCTCTTCCCTTTGTGATACCGATTAAGAAAAAAAGGCTTATTGTTAGCTTATTTTGTGTCGCCGCTTTAGGGTTCATTTTCTGGAGCAATTCAGTTGATTTTGTAAATAAGGCTAGCTCAGATTCCATTACTCTAATTGCAATTAAAGGATTCTCAATTCTGCTGTTTGTTATGCTTCTCGGAACTTATAACCTCAAGATTTTTGAATGGGTATTGTTAAGATTATTCAAAAGGAGCAAAAAGCATACTCCAACATTGAAAATTTCTATTTCATTTCCGGCAAGAAACAGACTCACAACGGCAATGACAATTGCCATGTATGCCATGGTGGTGTATATAATAACAGTTATTTCAATCATTCCTTATACACAAGAAAAAAACCTTTCAGAAAGCAGAAATCTTTTCCTTTACGGTTACGATGTATATGCCTCGTCACTGTCGGGAGAAACCACCATATCAGCTACTGAGATTTCCTCTATCGAAGGTGTCATAGAGGCTTCGACAATACTCGTTGGAAGAGCAAAAGTTTTTACTTCTTCTGGTGAGTCAAAAAGAGTGAACCTTTATCTCATTGATAAAAGATTTCCCGGTGGAAGTTCCTTTGCAATTAAAAACCTGAAGACAATAAATCCGGTTAAAGGCGCAAGATCTGATATATCTGTGTTGTGGAATTATCTTGTTTCTCACCCCGATGCCATAGCAGTTTCAGAAAGCGTCCTCAAAGCAGATCCTGGCGATAGGGTTACCATCACCGAAATTTCTTCTGGAAACGCCTTTGCGGGTCCAGAACGCTCAATTAGAGAAACAAAAAATGTGTGGATCCCTCTTGAAAGATCTGTCGACCTTTCTGTTGTCGGAGTTATTCCTGAGGATACATTTTCCATTTTTAATGGCATTTTTATCTATTCTGAAAGCCTGCCAGAAGAAATTGTAGCGAAATTAGGCAGCCAGATGCTGTTTATAAAACTTGAAGGAGATAACTATGAGGAAAAGAAAAATAACCACGAGAAAGTCCGTTCACTAATCGGAATGTCCGGTATGTTTTCGATTTTCATAGATGATATCCTTAAGATAATCAGCGCTTCGATTAGCGGTATAGTCGAAATTTTCAGATCTTTTCTGTACTTTGGAATGTTTGTTGGAATTGCCGGTACTGCGATTACGATGTTTAAGGCTTTTTACAGGCGAAAAAGAATCATAGGGATTTTGAAATCTCTGGGATTTACAAGGAATATGATTTTTACTTCTTTCTGGGTTGAAGCCAGTTTTTCGGTGATAATAGGGCTCCTTCTGGGCTTTTTGACGGGGATTCTTACAACTTATGAAATGTTTTCTTCTCCAGCATTGGAAGGCTTGAACTTTTACATTCCGTGGTATCAATTGATGGTTATGGGAGTTAGCTTTTATGTTATTTCCCTTCTGTCAACCTTTGTTCCAAGTTATTTTGCTTCAAGATTGCCGCCAGCCAGGGCCATTAGATACTTTGAATGAGCGGGAGAATTTAAGGCAATTTATTATATGATAAAATCACCTTAGGGGGGTAAATGTGGGTAAAGTACTCGTTATTGATGATGATAGAACAATAAGAATGCTACTGAAACTAATACTCAACAAGGCTGGACATGTTGTTCTGGAAGCTTTTGATGCAAAAACAGGTCTTAGCGTAGCAGAGATAGAGTCTCCGGATCTCATTCTCCTTGATCTAATGCTTCCAGACATTAATGGACTGAATTTGCTTAATGCAATAAAGAGTAACGAATGGTTGAAAAAGATACCCATCATCGTTCTTACAGGTTCAACTGATCAGGAAAATAAGCTGGTTGCACTTAGAAGCGGTGCTGTTGATTTTATAACAAAACCTTTTTTGCATGAAGAAGTGCTTTTAAGGGTAAATACGCAACTTAAACTTCACAGTTTGATCAATTCTCTTGAAAACGCCGTATCCCATCTGGAAAAAGATCTTATGGCCGCCTCCCGGATCCAAAAATCGCTCATCCCCTCTTATCCCCCGGAGGGTTATTTCGATGAAATACATTGGATCTATGAGCCCTCTCACAAAGTTGGTGGTGATATATTCGATATCATCCCCATCGATGATAACTCAGTGCTTTTATACGTTGCTGACATAGCAGGACACGGTGTAAACGCAGCCATGTTATCCGTCATTGTTCATAGATTCATTGAAGACTATTGTGACAATCACCCGGATTTTGAACTCAGTAATTTTATGCTGGAGCTCGACAGAAATTTCAGATTCAACGATTTTACGCTGTTCTTTACAATAACAGCAGCACTTTTTCACAGGGAAAGTAAGACACTCGAGTTAACCAATGCAGGTCATCCGGCACCTCTTCTTATCAAAGACGATATGCTTGAATTGAAAGAACCGGCTGAAAGCATAATAGGCATAGATATGCTTGAGGGAAACACGAAATGTTATACAATTTCTCCCGGAGCAAGGCTTTTTTTATACACCGATGGAGTTACTGAAGCAGCAAATGACAGAGGTCAACTCTTTGGCTCGGAAAGGCTCATGAAAAGCCTTTTTGAGCAAAGAAACTTTCAATTAAAGGAACAGCTGGAAAATGTTTTTAATAAGTTGAAAACTTTCACTGGTAACAATGAGTTTGAAGACGACATATCAATTATTGGCATACAATTTTAATAGGAGGGATTTCATTGTTTGAAATCGAAAGGATCAATAACCTTTATCTGATAATTAAATTAAAAGAACCCACGAGAGTTATTGGTGAAGTTTCAATTGAATTCAGAGAGTGGCTATTAAACCAAAACTACGAGCATTTAAAAGCGGTGATTTTTGATGCCGATAATCTCGTTTTTGTAGATAGCATGGGAATAGCTTCTTTTATAGCTCTTTATAAAAAATTATTTCAGGAGAAGATCCCTATAACGTTCTGTGGATTATCACCCGACTTGAAAAATCTCTTTATGATGCTTAAGCTGGATACTTTGTTTGATATCAATTGTGATTCGATTTCAGCCGCTTTAGAAAAATTCGGGAGATGATCTTATGGTAAAAGAAATCGTGGTTCAAGAGAAGAAAATAACTGCCTTTACGAATGAGAAATTTTTCGAGGAGTTATATAGTTTTGTCAGTAATAACGACATTCTCGCTTTGAACATGAAAAATGTCGATGTCATTGATTCATCAGGCATTACAAGAATTCTCTCTTTGAGAAAAAAGCTTCAAAATGCGGGTTCGGATCTTGCTATTGTTTCACCCTCGCCTTATGTTAAAAAAGTACTTCTATTGCTTGGCATAAATAAGATCATAAAAATTGTCGAAGATATCTCAGAGCTGCTGGTGGACAAAGATGAAGAATAAGATGTTCTTGCAAATGAGGCCAGACCTGAAAGAAGTTGACCGGATTTCATCGGATATATACGATGAACTGGTGCCAATTGTGGGAAGAGAAAAAGCTTTCATAGTCGAATTGGTCGTCATTGAAGCCTGCACCAATATTGTTAAACACGGTTGTATAAAAGAAGATAGTCAAATTGATATAGAATTAAGCATAAATCAGAAAAATATCGAGTTCACAATAACCGATGAAGGAACCCCCTTCAATCCTCTATTGAAGAAGTTGCCTGATCTTTCGAATTTAGAAGAACTTAAAAACGGTGGTATAGGCATATATTTGATCAGAAACCTATCAAAGAAAGTTTCCTATAAGTACTCAGAAGGAAAAAACAGGTTGAAAATACTCCTTTAAAATCATCTCCAGATTTTCTTTTTCAACTCCATCAGGGCTTTTAACTGTGATTTTACTTCTTCAACTCGCTTTTCCCTGGCAGCTTTTTCCATATTAAGGCCCAATTCAGATATTTCTTCGACAGAATACATGGTTCCTGAGCCTTTTAGACTGTGTCCCTCAACTGCTATTGATTCTAAATCCCCTTCATCTATTTTCTTTTGGATATATTCGATTCTTTCTTCAATGAATTTGCCGTATTCTTGAAACATGTTTTGTGCTTCTTCTATAGAAAGTCCCATTTTCAAGGCAAAGTTCTGAATGCGGTTATTTGAGCCATTTGCTATTTCTTCTTTTTCATAGATAGCTTCATCATCGATTTCATCAGCCTTCTTTGAGTTCAAAAATCTCCTGACAGCATCAAGGAGGTCCCTTCGTCTGACAGGTTTTCCCAGATAACCATTACATCCAACTTTCAGGGTCTTTTCTTCATCACCGCGCATTGTATGAGCGGTAAGAGCGATAATCGGGGTTTCGATACCCATCTGCCTTAATTTCCTTGTTGCTGTATAACCATCCATTATAGGCATTTGCATATCCATAAAGACCATATCGAATTTCTCTCTGCTCATCATATCAATGGCAATTTTCCCATTTTCGGCAACTTTGACTTCATGTCCAATCTTTTGAAGGATCCTTTTGAACAGCAATCTGTTTGCTTCATTGTCTTCCACAATGAGGATTTTAGCTTTTTGCGGAGTAAAGCTTTCTGCTTTTTGAAATGTACTGTAAATCCTATTTATCAGCCGATCCTCAGATACCGGTTTGGTGATTGTATAACTTTCAAAAGCCTTATTGTTATTGCTTTTTTCCGAAAGGATCAGAAAGGGAACTTTCAGTTTTTTTAGAAATTCCTCAATCTCGTCATCGGGAAAAACCCTGTCTAAAAGCACGAAAGAAACTCCTTGATTGTTCAATAGGAGTCTGGTGAGGTCTAAGTCATCTGTATATCTATACTTAATACCGTGTCTGGAAAACGCAGACCCAAGGCTTTCTAAAAGTTCTGTATCCCGAGTTACTAAAAGCAGAAGCAAAGAACTGGTTTCAACATTTTCCGGCAGTGAAGAGCTTACAACGGGAGGGATTTCTTTTTTCAGTCTTACTGTAACTTCTGTTCCCTTTCCGGGCGAACTCTTTATAGAGAGCTCTCCTTCAAGCAGTTCAACCAGGCGCTTGGTTATGGTAAGCCCCAAACCGGTTCCACCGTATTTTCTTGACATCGTCCCGTCAAGCTGAGTAAAGGGCTCGAATATCCTCTTGAAATCTTTCTCTGATATACCGATGCCGGTATCTTTCACAACATAGTCAATTGTATTTTCTCCATTAATGGCTCTTATGGTAACATAGCCAGATTCGGTGAATTTTATCGCGTTTGAAATGAGATTAGTGAGAATTTGCCGAATTCTAAATTCATCACCGAGAAGATATTCAGGAATGGATTCGTCAACGTTATAAGCGAGGTGCAGATCTTTTGATGATGCAAGGGGAATATATGTTTCAACAAGGTTTTTAAGAAGCTCTCTGGGATTATAAGGAACCTTGATAGTCTCTAATTTACCTGATTCTATTTTCGAGAGGTCAAGAACATCGTTAATGAGATTGAGCAGATGTTCTCCGCTTTTATAGATGGTGGAAAGGTATTTTCTCTTTTCTGGATTGTCTTCTTCAGCCATGAGAAGTTCTGTAAATCCCAATACAGCATTCATGGGAGTTCTCATTTCGTGGGACATATTTGCAAGGAATTCAGATTTCATTTTGTTTGCCTGCTGTGCCACAATCGATGCTTTTTTCAATTGTTCATTTGAGAGTTTGAGCTTTTCAAGGGTGTCTTTAATAAAGCCCATTGTTTTGTTCAGCTCCTGTGCTATAAGTTGCAGTTCGTCACGGGACTTTATTTTCACTTCTTCAAAGTTCCCCTGCTTTATGGATTCGAACCCTTCTATAATTTTTTTCAGAGCTCTGGAAATATAAGAATTCAAAGCTGTTGAAAAGATGAAGGAAAAGACAAGCACAAAAAGAGTTACGGCAAACATCAAATATACAAAACGTTTTTGAAAAATACTGAGCAGTTTCTGAGATTGAAGAATATAAATGTTAGCGCCAACAAGCTCAATGCGATCGACCAGATACTTGTCCCCGGATAGCAATTTATCCAGCCAGTTTCTGGCTGCAACATAATCGACAGGTTTTTCCTGGCTTTCATCATAAGCGCTTTTGACAACTGTCGGAAATATTTCCAGTTCTTTGAAGTCTTCCGGAATTAAGTAAAGACCATCCACATAGAGAAAGACAAGGGTATCGTTCCCCAATGAACTTGAAAGACCGTCTATCAAAGACTTATTAACTGTGCTTGCGAGAAGGAAGGTTCTACCGTCAAAATCCGTTTTATAGAAATAGAGCAATTCGCCATGGAATGGATAGAATGTGTTTCCAAATTTGTCAAAAAGAGTACCGAAATCTACTGGAAGATTAACCTCGTCTTTGAAAACTTTTATATCTTCAGGCTTATATTCAGCCAACAGCATTACTTCAGGAAGCAACTGGCCATCTTTTAAGAAAAATTCAAGATTGTTGCGCAATGATTTCTTGTACTCGATGAACCAGCTATATACATCTTGTTTTTTCACTTCCAGATAGCTTTTGTACTCTTCTCTGGAAGCTTTTGCAAAGGAGAGAAAGGTGAAAATGCCTATGAAAACCAGAACAAAAACCACAAAGAAAAAAACTGCAAAGAGACTTTCTGGCTAAGTCTTTTCATCGCTAACCCCCTTCAATTGATTTTACCATTTTAATATTCATGAACATAAAACCGTGCATATCTGTTATTATTGTTCAGGCTAATGCTTCATTCGTTTAAAGAGCAAATTGAATATTTGATATACTAGTATCAAAAGAAAATCGAATTGGGGGTATTGTTATGAAGAGAAAAGTAAAAATAATGCTTGACAGTACTGCCGATATACCGCAAGAATGGATAGAGAGATTTGATATAACAACTATCCCGCTTCACTTAACCTGGCCTGATGGAACACAAGAAGATGATGATTCAAGAGAGTTTCGGGTAATAAGTGATTTTTGGAGGCGCCTTGAAAACAGCGACAGGCTTCCTAAAAGCTCTCAACCTTCTCCAGGAGAGATACGTTCTTTCTACGAAAAGGCATTTGATAATGGTTATGAAGAAATACTCGTGCTTTGCATCTCCACACATATGTCAGGTACTTACAACACAGCAAAATTGGTAGCTGAAGAATTTGATAAACCAATTTATGTTGTAGATACAAAAAAGGCAAGCGCTATTAACCCGCTAATGGCAAAACGCGCACACGAATTGATAAGCGAAGGCAAAAATGTGGAGGAGACCGGAAAGATTCTTGAGAAAGAAATCAGTGAAGGTAAATATCACGCAGTTTTCTATGTCTCTAAGTTTGATTTTCTCGTCAAAGGCGGAAGAGTTTCTAAATTTCAGGGCTTTGTGGGAAACCTGCTGAGTATAAACGTTGGATTGTACATCGAACACAAAAGCGGTTCGATGATCCCATTCAAAAAAGTTCGAGGTGAAAAGAAAGCTCAAACGATGTTGTTGAACAAGATTTTAGAAGAGGTACCTAAAGGCTCCACAGTGGATGTGATACTGGTGCATGCGGATAATGAAAACGGCATAAATGCTTTGAAAAAGCCCCTTGAAGACACTTACAATATCCGAGAAATGGCCACCTCTGTAATGGGGAAAGTAATCTCAACACATGTCGGCCCGGGTACAGCAGGATTTGGACTTTATTGGGTAAAGTGAGAAGTGTTAGGATATATGGATAAAGGAAGAGAGATAAGAAGGTTTCTTATTCTTGCATTAACTGATTACCTGCTAATATACGCCTCTTATGCACTGGGAATGTATTTTAGATATGGCATTTTCAGCCTTAATGAGCCCGAGTTCTTTCAAAATGGGGCTTTTTTTAGTGCCATAGTGCTCTTATCGCTGGTTGTCAACGGAACGTATCGCGTATCATGGAGTTACGCCAATTTTAGGGATTTTTGGATAATCCTTCGCGGTACGTTTATTGGATACATTGCCGGTTTTTTCTTTGGCAGATTTATGCTGCTACTTGATGTAAAGATTTTTACTGTGCCCCTTACAGTCTCAACCATGGCGTTTTTTGGAGCCACTTTATTGATTATTTGGTCCAGGATTTTCTGGCTTACATATCTCTTCTTGAAAATTGACCGTGAAGGTGGATCAAGCGAAAGACTTATGATTATAGGCGCCGGGGATGCTGGAATGTCCCTGGCCGAAGAAATTATGCGAAATCCTTCCTATGGAAGAATAATAGGCTTCCTTGATGATTCTCCAAGAAAGCGTGGTAAGCGTATCCACGGATTGCCTGTTTTAGGCAATACGGAAATGGTTATGCAGCTTGTAGAAAAGCACAACATATCCAGAGTCATCATTGCCATTCCTTCAGCTAGTTCTGAGGAAATCCGGCGCATCATGTCCCTCATCGATTTGAAAAAAGTCAGGGTTCAAACATTGCCAGGACTTGCAGAACTCATGAACAAAAAGGCGAGCCTTGGATACTTAAGAGAAATCAGTGTTGAAGATCTATTAGGACGTGAAACTGTATCTGTCGAAAAAGAGGAATTGAGAAAATTTATCTCTGGCAAAAGAGTTCTTGTTACAGGTGCCGGTGGAAGTATTGGCAGTGAGCTTTGCAGACAAATTGCGGAACTGTCCCCATCTGCTATGTTCTTGCTGGGCAAGGGAGAGAACAGTATATATGAAATTGAAAATGAGTTGAAAAGCTCTTATCCTGAACTCGAAATTCACAGGATTATAGCAGATATCCAGGATGAACATAGAATGGAATACCTCTTTTTGAAGCTAAAACCCCAATTGGTTTTTCATGCTGCAGCTCATAAACACGTTCCAATTATGGAAGAAAACCCCACCGAAGCTTTTAGAGTGAACAGCCTTGGCACATATACAATTGCACGTTTTGCCGATAAATACAGTGCGGAAAGCATGGTAATGATTTCCACCGATAAAGCCGTCAACCCTTCTTCAATCATGGGAGTTTCCAAGCGTCTTGCTGAAGAAATGTTAAAGGCTATTTCCGGGAAATCAAGCACAAAATTCGCAATGGTTCGTTTTGGAAATGTTCTGGGAAGCAGGGGAAGTGTTGTCCCAAAATTCACAAAGCAAATTCAAGCTGGAGGCCCTGTAACAGTAACCGACCCGCGGATGACACGTTATTTTATGACAGTTCCCGAGGCAGTATCTCTGGTACTTCAAGCTGGAGCATTTGCTTCCAGTGGAGAGGTTTTTGTCCTGGATATGGGAAAACCCGTCAAAATTTCTGACCTGGCAAGGGATATGATTACTCTGGCAGGTTATGTTCCCGATCAGGAAATAGAGATAAAATACACAGGTATCAGGCCTGGTGAAAAACTCTTTGAAAAACTCTCATTGCATGGCGAAGCCTTTGAAAAGACCCCCCATCCAAAGATTTTCAAACTCAAATCCAATAAAATACTTTCTTCTGAACAGCTCAAAGAGTTAGTTATAAGGCTTGAGAAAGCTGTTGAAGAAAGCGACTTTAATGCCCTTAATGCGATAGTGAAAGAGTTTGTTCCTGATGCAACTGCTCAAATAAATTGCATAATCCCTGAGCTTGGTAGTAAAGGAGAGTCACAAAAATGAACTATTATCTGGATTTTGTAAAAGGTTATCCCTTTCTTTCGGCAATAATCCAGTTTGCAATCCTTGGAACACTGGGTGAGATTGTAGCCACAAAAATATCTGGTAAAGGGAAGCTAAGGGGCATAGAGCTCCTTTATAAAGTACTTATCTGGGCATTTCTCGCAATTCCAATAAAGATTGCATTTATTGGTTTTGAAGGCTTTGTGGCTGCTCTGATACTCCATGGCTTACTCCCGGAAATCGCCGCTTCTGGCTTTTTTTAACGCGCTGTCAAGATCTGTGAGTATGAATCTACAATTTGGTCCCTTTTTGGTAATCTTGCATAGGGCTTTAGATAATCTCTTTACGGGAAAAAGCAATTGGTCAAATTTGGATAAATCTTTATATTCGTTACTATGGTTCTGGATTCCTGCACATACACTAACATTTATATTGCCAAGGGAATATCAGATTGGAATGGCCGCACTCTGGTCGTTCAGCCTTGGCTTGATACTTTCCTACTTCGCAAAATCGCGAAAAGGAAAAGGAAGTGAGAAGGATGTTCGTTCCCCTGTCTAAACCCTACATTTCAGCCGAAGAAATAGAAGCCGTTGTTGAAGTTATGAAATCTGGTATCCTTTCCATTGGAGAAAGAGTTAAAGCTTTTGAGGAAAGTATAGCTTCCTTTGTTGGTACCAGATATGCTGTTGCTGTAAACAGTGGTACAAGCGCTCTACATCTTATATTAAGCGCTTCGGGATTTGGAGAAAAGCAAAAAATGCTCACTTCTTCCTTTACTTTCATATCTTCAGCAAACGTGGCTTTATACAATGGTGGAATTCCAGTTTTTGCGGATATTGAAGAAAAAACTCTGAATATCTCTCCTGAAACGTTGCAAGAAGCCCTGGAGCGCTATTCCAAAAAAGGGCTTATAACTGACAGGCTCGAATTAAAGCCTTTTGTCCCCGAGATGTTGATGGGAGTTGATATCTTTGGTCATCCAATGGACTGGGACAACATTATGAAAATATGTGATGAGTTCGGTATTAAGATCGTTGAAGATTCCTGTGAAGCCCTTGGAAGTGCTTACAAAGGGAAAAAACTTGGAACTTTTGGCATAGCAGGCGCTTTTGCTTTTTATCCGAACAAACAAATAACAACCGGTGAGGGTGGAATAATCGTTACTAACGATGAAGAGATAGCAAAAAGAGCTAAAAGCATGAGAAACCAGGGAAGAGGCGAAGCAGAAGAATGGCTTGAGCATATCCAAATAGGCTATAATTACAGGCTTGATGAGGTATCTGCTGCAATTGGGGTTGAGCAAATGAGAAAAATAGAAGAAATACTTTCAAAGCGCTCAGGGGCAGCTGAATATTATAGCACACTTTTTGAAAAGCTTGATGGCATTGAATCACCTTCTGTGGAAGACTACACCACTTCCATGGGATGGTTTGTGTATGTAGTTAAGCTGGATCCTTCGATTGATAGAGACAGAGTAATTGATTATCTGCGCGAGCATGGAATTCAAAGCCGCGATTATTTCAGACCCGTACATCTGCAACCCTTTTACAAGAAGTTATTTGGTTATAAAGAAGGCTTTTTGCCAGTTACAGAAGCGATTTCCAAAAGAACTCTCGCTATACCTTTTTATACTTCAATAACGAAAGATGAACAGGATTTTGTCGTATATCATCTTCAAAAGGCCATTGAGAAATTTGGAAGGTGAATCGTATGCCTTACCTGTATTCTTTCGTTTTGTCTTTTGTATTGATGTACCTATCAATGTTTTTGGGCATTCGTTTGGGTTTGCTTGATAAACCAAAGGGAATGCTTAAACCCCATGAAAAGCCCATTCCTTTTACTGGTGGTCTTGGAATAATTCTTTCCTTTATTTTCACTGCATTTCTATTCAACAGGGAGCTATTTATCTACGTTTTGCCATTGTCTATACTCTGGGCAATAGGATTTATTGACGATTTGAGGGAAACTCCCCCCAGGTTACGGCTTTTAGCAGAACTTATCATAGGTTTTGGTTTTTCCATTTTTTTTGGAAATTCCGTGATAACATCTTTATTTTTAGCTTTTGTTTTTGCGGCAATAATAAATGCCTTCAACATGATCGATGGAATGGACGGGCTTTGCGGAGGGATTAGTCTTATAGTAGCAATAGCTCTCTCTCTTATCCCGGACCTTGCGTATTTCAGCTGGCTTATTCCCATAATAAGTGCCTTTCTCATATTCAATATAGCTCCGGCCAGGATGTTTCTCGGTGATGGAGGTTCATACCTTCTTGGAGGCTTTTTTGGAATAGCTTTTATACAGGCTTTCCACTCCGGGTTTACTGTAAGCGTTCTTGGCATCCTCTGGCTGCCTTTACTTGACCTCACACTTGGTTTCATGAGAAGGATTCTAAATGGAAAATCACCTTTTGAAGGGGATCGAGACCATTTTTATGACAAATTAAAAAAACTCTATATAAAAAACACAAGAGCCATAATGATAACTTCTATGGCTCTTGCTTCTATTTATGCTTTCCCTTCATTATTCGTTTCGTGGTGGTTTCTGCTGGTTTATTTGCTTGCTGTCTCCGTAATTCAAGTCATTGTATTGAAATCTCTTAAAATCACTTAAACCAACGTATTCTAAACAATGCAAATCCGAAAATAGCAGCCGTGATGGCAGAAATTCCCATGGTTATATAAAAGGCGTGGGGCGATTGTTGTAAAGGCAAAGCAATGTTCATGCCATATATAGAAGCTGTAAGCATGGGAATCTGGAGTACCAGAGTTACAATGGTCAATATTTTCATTACTACGTTTAGATTGTTTGATATGACAGATGCGAAAGCATCCATCATGCCACTTAGAATATCATTGTATATGCGTGCCATTTCAATAGCCTGGCGGTTTTCAATAATAATATCTTCAAATAGATCCTCATCTTCTTCGTAAAGCGTGAGAATGTTTGCTCTTTTCAATTTTTCGAACATAAGCTCGTTTGACCTTAGTGAAGTTGTAAAATACACAAGGGATTTTTCAAGGTTCAGCATGGCAATCAATTCTTTGTTCCTTGTTGAGCGATGCAATTCAGCCTCGATGTCATTTGATCTTTTGCGAATATCTTTTAAATATCGCAAATAGTACAAAGTGCCTCTATCAAAAATTCTCAGCAAAAACCTAAAGCGTTTTTTCGTAGAAAAATCCCTAACTTTTTTGCTGAGAAAGTCGTTGAAGATTTCGCTTTCGTGGTCGGTAATGGTAATTATGGATTCCGGAGTAATCGCAATACCCACCGGAAGTGTTTTGAAAGGAACTTCAAGATCATTTTTGTCAAAAAAGGGGATCTTGGTAATTATGTATATCAGATCCTCATCCTGCTCAAAACGAGCTCTTTCTTCCGGATCAAGAGCATCATAAATAAAATCCTCGTCAATTCCAAGATTTTTTAGCTCTTCAATATCCTTTTCATCAGGTTTTACGCTGCAAATCCAGCACTTGGGAACATATTTATCGATTTCTTTCAAATTATCCTTTTCCGTTATGAAATACTTTAACATTAGCTCCACTCCTTCCTGTTAAGATGGTTCATTTTATTTGATTGAACACTGTGGAGGGTGGAGTGGCTTTTCGAGGAAAAATTTACGGTGGCAAATTGCCCTCGCTACTGTATATTTCCATAAGAACACCTCCTTTTTAGGATTATAGCACAGTTATCAACTTTTGAATGTCTTTCGGGAATATTGACTTATAATTGAAATGGAGGTGGCTGTTTTGAGCTGGATAGACATAAGGAGCGATACTGTAACAAAACCAACGAATGAAATGAGAAAGGCAATGTACGAAGCTGAAGTCGGTGATGATGTGTATGGTGATGATCCCACTGTAAACCGATTGGAAAATCTAGCAGCTGAAATGGTTGGAAAAGAAGCTGCGCTTTTTGTTCCTTCCGGTACTTTTGGTAACCAGCTTGCATTACTTACCCATACCAAAAGAGGCGATGAGGTAATTGTCCCGGATTCAAATCATATTTTCGCTCACGAAGTTGGAGCATCAGCGGTTATTGCTTCGGTGCAACTCCGGACGCTTGAGGCTCCAGAGGGTATGCCGTCAATTGAAAAGCTCAAAGCTTCTATCAGGGATAAAGACATTCATTATCCAGATACCGGGCTCATTTGTATGGAGAATGCTCACTCTTCAGGACGCGTAATTCCATTACAGTATCTAAAAAGTGTTAAAGAACTTGCCAGGGAATTCTCTATTCCAGTGCATCTGGATGGAGCAAGAATATTCAACGCTGCTGTGGCACTTGGTATAAAGGCAAAAGAGATAGCAGATACTGCGGATTCAGTTATGTTTTGCCTTTCAAAAGGCCTTGCTGCGCCGGTCGGATCAATTCTTGCTGGTTCATCTGCGTTCATCGAGAAAGCTCGTAAAGGAAGGAAATTGATGGGAGGCGGTATGAGACAGGCAGGGGTTTTGGCTGCTGCAGGTATCGTTGCACTTGAAAAGATGGTTGACAGGTTGGAAGAAGACCATGAAAATGCAAGGTTTCTTGCTGAAATGCTTTCAGAAATACCGGGACTTCATATCATGGAAGATCAGCTGGACATAAATATGGTTTTCTTCAAGCTTGAATACCCTGACCCCGCGTTGGTAGTAAGCGAGATGGAAAAAGCCGGAATAAAAATAAATCCACCTGAGGGTGATCTTTATCGCCTGGTAACAAATAAAGATGTAACGAAAGCTGATATACAAAAGATTGCGGAAACGTTCAAAAGGATAGTATCAGACAACATCTAATTTGTGAATTGCTTTTAGTTTATGAGCGTTTAATGAGATGTTATATAAAAGAAAAAATTACACTTTGATAAAATCTCTTTAGAATCTTTATACAAGAAGTATAATATGTTCGAGATCTCTTTTAGGGAGTGATTTTTTGGCTAAAGTATTGGTAACCACGGCAAGAATGATGTACTCTCTGGACTCAATAAGGCTTTTGCATCGGGCAGGTCATGAAGTGTATGCGGCTGACAGTGTTAGAATGAGTGCAGGGCTTTATTCGCGTTATGTAAAGAAATATTTTATCTATCCCAAAGTAAGCGAAGAGTCCGAAGAATTCATAAACTTTATTCTCAAGGTAGTTGAGGATTACAAAATAGACATCATCATTCCAGGCTTTGAAGATACCTTTGTATTTGCTTATTACCTTGATAAATTTGAAGGAAAAGCTAAATTGCTTCTTTCAGATTATTCGAAACTCGCTTTTTTACATGATAAATACAGTGTTTCAAAACTTGCGGAAGTCCTTAAAATTCCCTCGCCAAAGACAGTTCTTTTAAGGGATTTTAAGGAGGAGGAATGGACTTTTCCTGTGGTAATAAAACCCAGAAGAAACAGAGGGGCAATTGGTATAAAGGTTATTGATTCAATAGATGTTCTCAAGAAGATTGGTTCAACTGTCAATGCAGATGAATATATGGTTCAACAGTTGCTTCCTAAAACCCAATTTTGTACCACTGGCATGGCTTATAAAGGGAAACTGCTTTCAAATGTGGTTTACAAAAACATAAGGGAATATCCGGAAGAAGGCGGTTTTGGAACTTACAGACTGACTTACAATGTTCCTGAGATAGATGAATACGTTGCACAGATTGTCGAAGAACTTGACTATACAGGGTATATATGTACCGATTTTCTTTATGATAGTGAGAAGAATACTTACTACATTACAGATGTTAATCCAAGAATGAGCCCCGGGGTTTATGTTGCCTATGCTGCCGGGGTTAATTTTCCTAAGATGTATGTTGATCTTTTAGAAGATCCTATTAGTGTTCAAGAAGTAAAACCCAAAATAGGTGTTGGTTCTTACACATCACCTCTTGAGCTTGGATGGTTCCTTGCTGTTTTATTTAAGGGTAAGTTCAAAAAGTTGAAAGGATTTTTCAAAAGGGATAAAGGAATGCTTGATGATGTTTGGGATATCAGGGATCCCATTCCTTTCTTTGCAATGTTTGGGTCTATGCTTTTTTCAGCGGTTATTGGTCCTCTTGTTGGAGGTCAGCAGGAATCCTATTATCTTGGTTGTCTGTATGATAGAAAGTACTTCTCTGATTCAGTAGCCCTTGAAAAGCTCCAGAAAAAATACAAAGCAGTTTAAATGAAATCAAAATAAACGAGCACCCTTCGGGGTGCTTTTCTTATTATTTATTAGTTCTTTCTTATAAATAATAATATATAGATGTTCATAACTATGTTCATAACTTCTGAAACGATTATCCAAAGATGTTTTGAATGCATGTTCATAACTTTTGAGTTATGAACATTGAATGTTCATAACTTCTGTACAGCTCTTCAATAAAGGCTTGTGACGATGTTCATAACTTTTTTAGTCTAAATTCCTGAACTGAAAAGAATTTCAGAGATTTTTTGACTTTGTGAAATGAATAGTTCGGAAAGCTAATGTTCATAACTTGGTACATATGTATACCTCGATGCTTGTATTCCTTTATAGAAGTGGCTTTCAGAAGAAAAAGTTATGAACATGCCTGTGATGCTTTATTCATGAGCTTTACGAAAAATTTATCAGAGTTATGAACATCTCTATGTTCATAACTCCATAGAAGATGTTCAAAACTCAGAAAACAATTTCCATAAATTGGAATTAAATTTCAAAAAAGTGAATGGTTTCTCTGAGAATTTTCCTCTTAAAAAAAATTGAACTTAGATGACCTGAGATTAACCAGCGAAGTTTTGCTTGTTGGAAGGCTTTGTGAAGCTCAAAAGTTGATTTTTGCGGAATAAATACGTCGAAAAGCGCTCCAAACATCAATACAGGTTGCTTCACGAAAGGAGCATATGTGAGGGGATCGTATTCAAAACAGGAAACAGGAGCGCTCCCCACCGCAACATATGGATCTTTGATTGAGTTCAAGAATTTCGGATAATCTTCTAAATGGTATTTTAAACATTTTTCCGGGTTGCAGCTTTCATTTTCCTCGTATTTTACTCTCAATACTTTTGTTGCAAAGCTTTTCCAGGTGATGTGATAAAAATTTCCGCCTGTCACCACGAGCGAAAGTTTTTTGGGAACATCTGAAAGGGATGCTACTATTGTAGCAATAAAACCTCCAAAGCTATATCCCATGATAAATAGGGGCAGATTAAGATTTTTCAGGTATTCAAGGCATGTAAGAGTATCAACAACGGCGTTTTCAAACCTTCCGCGTAATTTATCACTTTCAGTTTCCATAAAAAGCTCACCGGATTTGTATCCCTTAGGAGTTCGGGAGAAATGATATGGCAAAATCATCAACGCACCATTATATGAGAAATCAGGAAAATGCTTTGCAAACCATCTAAGATATTTAAGATTTTTCTGCCCCGTACCATGGATGAAGAGTACAGTTCCCTTAGCTCTTCTGGCGGGATAATATTCAAGAATAAGTTTGTTGTTTTCGGGATATTCCGATGGATAATTTGATTCCAATATTAATTTCTTGCCATCTTCAAATGCCTTTTCATCGAGGATTTTAGGTTCTCGCGAAAATCTCAGGGCAAAAATATTTTCACTCTGGTTTACCACAAATATCTCTCCCGTTGTATAATTCGTTATGCAAACTATTTCTAAGGTGATTTCATGACGACTCTATCGGTATTTCTTGGGATTTTTTCAATGATATTGTCTTTGCGCTATATAAAAGATATCACGATTTCACTCATTATAGCAATTCTAACAATAGGCGTGCTGCTATTGATTGAACCCGTGATTTATCTTAACGCTCTTGTTGTGGAAATATCTGACTGGAATTTCTGGAAAGTCATGATAACCATCTTTTCCATTTACCTTCTTGGTGAAACTCTTAACCGGAGTGGCGATGCTGCAAAGTTTACTTCAGCCATTGGTAAGATTTTCCCTGCTCCGAGAATCGCTATTTCTTTAATGCCAGCTACCATAGGTTTGCTCCCCATGCCGGGAGGTGCTATGTTTTCAGCTCCTATGGTTAAAGAAATGGCATTTGGAGATCCCGATATAACAAGCGAAGACTCAATGGTAACAAATTACTGGTTCAGGCATTCCATGGAATATTTCTGGCCTCTTTATCCAGCAATAGTAATTGCAGCAAGCATGGCAAATACTCCCTTGAAATCTATGGTTGTTGGGATGCTTCCTGCTGGTATTGCAGCGATTTTTGCTGGCTATTTGTACATGGTCAGAACACGTCTTAAAATGAGGTTTTCGCTCTATGCCATTAGGGAATTATTCGTTGCTTCATGGCCCATTATTGCAGTGATAACACTGGTAATTCTAAACCAACCTGGTTGGCTTGTAGTGCTTGTCATCTCATTGATGTATTTACTTACCAAAAGGGATAGGCTGAAAATTTTAAAAAACTCTTTAAAGTGGAAAACCTTTCTTTTGCTGTCAGCAGTTTTTTTCTTCAAAGCTTTTGTAGAAATTTCCCATATACCGGAATCTATGAGTAACGAGTTACTTTCATGGTCAATACCGCCCATCTTGGTAATTATAGTTCTACCATTTATTATGGGAATGATGACGGGTGTTACACAGGCATCTGTTGGACTGAGCTTCCCGTTGCTGATGAGCCTGGTTGAAGCTCGTATCATGTTTCCTTCAGCTCTGCTTGCTTATACTTTTGCTGTTGCTGGGGTTTTGCTATCACCGGTGCACCTTTGTGTAGCGCTTACCACACAATATTTCTCTGTTACCTATACGGCAATGGTAAGAAGGATAATTTTCCCTCTGGCTATTTCTACTGCTGTGACTGTATGTGTTTATTTTCTAATTGTTGTCAGTTAAAAATCCACACCTGAGAAAAGTATGACATTAGAATAAGGTGTCGCTTCACCTGTTCTCACTATTACTTTTGACTTTTCAAGAACAAAAGCTTTGAAATCTTCATGCTTCACATATTTCACTTTCACGTTTTTTAACAGGTTAAGAAGCCTTTGATGCATTTGAGGATTTGCCTTAATAATTTCCTCGGCTAACACTGCACTTTCGACAACGATTTCTTCAAGTAAAGGTTGCAGTGTTTCTATCAACCCGGGAAAGCCTTTCTTTATCGAAAGGTCGATAACTTTTTTTTCTTCAGGAAGAGGTAATCCACAATCGCAAATTGTTACAGCATCAGTATGCCCAAGCTTAACTATAACAGCACCGAGTTCTCTATTTATTATTCCATCTTTCTTCATTTTTCACACCTCACTGAGGAAAGAAGTTACTTCCTCTAAATACGGAAGCGAAGGTTGAGCCCCTTTCCTGGTAACTGAAATAGCAGCAGCAGCACTTGCGAAACGCACAGCCTTTTCAATATCCATATTTCGATTCAATGCAGCTGCGAGTGCGCCATTAAAAGCATCGCCAGCGGCTGTTGAATCCATAGCAGCAACTTTAAAAGCCTGAAATTCAAAATAGCCGAGCTTGCCTTTGAATACCCCGCCTTTGCTTCCCAATTTGAGTAATACATTTCTGAAACCAATTTTCAAAAGGTTGTCAACTAGATCATTTGTAGATGCGTTGTTATTTACCATTGCTCTAGCTTCTTCTTCATTTGGCGTTATTATATCCACGTATTTTGAAATTTCAACATTAATTTCTGTAGCAGGTGCAGGGTCGAAGATAACAAATTTGCCTGCATTCTTAAACAGCTTTGCGGCAGCCAGAACTGTCTTAAAAGGGATTTCGTTTTGAAGAAGGAGAAAATCTGCCTTCAGAAGCTCATCGCTTTTTGAATTTAAAAGCTCTTCATTTAATTGGGAATTGGCACCCGGGTAGATGACTATTCTATTCTCACCAGAATGAGTTACTTCGATAATGGCGACTCCATTAGGCATATTGACAGTAATGAGATGCTCTCCCAGCCCCTCTGCTTTTAACTTTCTGCTGATGAATTGTCCATTGGCATCATTACCTATGCAGCTTAGAAAATAAACCTCAGCTCCAAGTCTTTTGGAAGCGACAGCCTGATTGGCTCCTTTTCCGCCTGGAAACAATAAAAGTTCACTACTTTTTTGAGTTTCGCCAGGTAATGTGAAGTGTTGCACTCTTAAAACTATATCGACATTGTTGCTACCAATTACGGCAATCATAATTTCCTCCCAAAAGAAATGGGGGCATTCGCCCCCATCGGGTTTTTATTCCTGCATTACCAGCTTTAGATCAACGGGTATGTATATTGTTTGAGTGGACAAATATTCAAAGGCTTTTTGGACAGCGAGTTCTCCCATTTTGTAAGGTTGCTGGGCTATTGTTGCTGTCATTTCTCCTTTCTCTACTGCTGCAACGGCATCATCAATAGCATCAAATCCAACCACTATTATTTTATCCAGAAGTCCAGCGCTTTTAATCGCTTCAATTGCACCCAGAGCCATTTCATCGTTCTGGGCAAAAACCGCATCAATATCTGGATGGGCTTCGAGGATGTTTTCCATAACGGTAAGGCCTTCGGCACGATTGAAATTTGCCGTTTGTTTCGCAACAAGCTTTATTCCGGGATAATTTGCTATGGCTTCTTCAAAACCTGCTCCACGGTCTCTTGCAGCGGATGTTCCAACAATACCTTCCAGCTCCACGACGTTTCCTTCGCCATTCAAAAGGCTTGCTATCAATTCCCCCGCCATTCTTCCACCAGCAACGTTATCCGAAGCAATATGGCACACTACCAATCCACCATTGGAAGCCCTATCTACTGTAATTACGGGTATAAAAGCGTCATTTGCTTCTTCTACTGCCGTGACTATCGCGTCACTGTCTGTGGGGTTGATGATAATTAGGTCCAACCTCTGCTGGATGAAATCTTCGATGTCACTGAGCTGTTTTGCAGGATTGTCCTGAGCATCCGCAACAATTAGTTCGACCCCAAGCTTGTTTGCCATATCCTGAGCACCGTCTCTTAGAGTTACAAAGAAAGGATTGTTGAGTGTTGACAGAGAAAGCCCTATCCGATAGTTAGCTGCTAATGCAAAAACAGAAATCACCAATACAACCATCAAAAGAATCTTCTTCATACTATTCCCTCCCCTTCAAAGTTGGGGCTTAGCCCCGTTTATTCTGAACGTTCCGCCATTACTGCCAAAAGAATCACAGCGCCTTTAACGGCTTGCTGGTAAAAAGGTGAAACGTTAACCAGATTCATGCCGTTGTTTATTACCCCCATTACCATAGCTCCAAAAAGCGTTCCAATAATAGTCCCCTTACCCCCGGCTAAGCTGGTTCCGCCCAATACCACAGCGGCTATGGCATCCAGCTCATAACCGGTTCCAAAAATAGGCTGAGCGCTGTTGAGCCTTGCGGTCAAAATGAGAGCACTCAGTGCAGAGAGCAAGCCGCTTATAGTATAAATTGTAATTTTGTATCTTATTACTTTGATTCCACTCAGTCTGGTAGCTTCTTCGTTTCCGCCTATGGAGTATGTATAAAGGCCAAGCTTTGTGTTTGATAGTATGTATAGCGAGATGAAAAACACCGCGAACATGATATATATTGGAACTGGAACATTGAACAACTCGCCTCTCCCAATCTCTCTGAAAGCTGATGGGAGCCCTGTTATGGGGCGACCTTGTGTATAAACCTGGGTAAAGCTACGAGCAATGGCCATTGTAGCTAGAGTAACGATAAAAGGTTGAAGTTTGAGTTTTGCGATAATTGCTCCATTAAAAGCTCCCATGGCAGCTCCCACTCCTAATGCTGCCAGAGAACCAAGTAAAACGTTTCCGCCTTTTATAATCGAAGCTCCAACTACTGCTGCCAGAGCAAACACAGACCCCACTGATAAGTCTATGCCCCCTGAGAGTATAACAAAAGTCATTCCAAATGCGATTATGGCGTTTATAGAGATTTGTCTGAAAACATTCAAAAAATTCGACAGAGTAAAAAACCTGTTGGTGAGGATACTGAAAAATACCACAATCCCTATAAAACCAAGAATTATGGGATACTTTCTTAAAAGATTCAAGAATTTCTTAAACAAAATCATCAACCTCCCATAGCAGCAGCCATGATATTTTCCTGGTTTATATTTTCGCCTTCAAGAATGGCTTTTTGTACACCTCTATGCATAACTAAAACCCTATCACTCATGCTTACAACTTCAGGAAGTTCAGAAGAGATCATTATTATACCAACTCCCTGGTTTGCAAGCTCGTTCATAAGTCTGTAGACCTCTACTTTAGCGCCAACGTCTATACCTCTTGTCGGTTCTGCGAAGATTATCAATTTTGGTTTTCTAACAAGTCCTTTAGCCAAAACAACTTTTTGCTGATTGCCGCCTGAGAGATTTTTCACTTTTTGACTCAACGTAGGTGTCTTTATGTTAAGCATTTTGACAAGATTTCCTGAAATTTTACGCCCTTCTTTCCACTTTATGTGACCCAATTTTGCTACGAACTTTGTATTTGGCAGGATGATATTTTTCATGACGCTTAACAGCAAAACTAATCCCTGGCTTTTTCTGTCCTCGGGTATTAACAGAATGCCTCTTTCAAGAGAAATATCAGGTCTTGATGGTAATGGGAACTCCTCGCCATCCAGCAGAGCCTTCTTGGAATGGGCCTTTATACCTCCATAAATGGCAAGAGCAACCTCACTTTTCCCGCATCCTACGAGACCAGCAATCCCGAGAATTTCTCCTTTTCTTACACTGAATGAGAGCTTATCTACATATCCTGGAACTGATAATTCTTCGACTTCAAAGGCAGTCACATCAGTGACCTTGTTTTCCTTGGGATACATGTCTTCTATATTTCTACCAACAACATCTGATATAAGGCGATTTTTGTCATATTGCTCAATTTTTCCAGTAGAAATGAGCTTTCCATCTCTGAGCACCGTAACAGAATCAGCGATTTCAAAAACTTCTTCAAGTCTGTGGGAGATGAAAATTATTGAAACTCCCTGTTCTTTGAGTCCTCTCATAAGTGAAAAAAGCTGTTCTGCTTCATGTTCGGTGATAGTAGCTGTCGGTTCATCCATAACGATTACCTTTGCATTGGTGGCCATGGCTTTTGCAATTTCAACCAATTGTTTTTCTGATACGTTTAGATTCTTCACCTTTTCTCTTGCAGAAATGGGAAAGTTTAATCTGTTCAATAATTTTTCAGCTCTTTCAATGAGTACTCCTTTCCTGAGATTCCACCAGTTTCTGTTTTCCTTTCCCAGATATATATTTTCAGCAACACTAAGCTCCTCAACTAGATTTAGTTCCTGATATATAACCGAAATACCCTTTTCAATAGCATGAATAGGGTTGGAAAAAGTTACATATTCTCCATTTAGGAAAATCTTACCCTCATCAGGCTTATGGACACCGCTCAAAATCTTTATCAAAGTTGATTTTCCTGCACCATTTTCACCTACAAGGGCGTGAACCTCTTCTTTTTTCATGCTGAAATTCACTTTATCCAGAGCAAGAACCCCGGGGAATGTTTTGGTTATCTTTTCCATTTTCAAAATAACTCCGGACTCATTCACGAGAACTCCCCCTAATTACCAATTCCGTCTTCAGCAAAACGCTATCTCGTTTTTTATAATTCAAGCTATCCATCAACAATTGCGCGGCAACTTCTCCCATCATATAGTAATCCTGCCTTACGGTTGTTAATGGCGGATTGGTCATCTTCGAAAAAAGCACATCGTCAAAACCCGTAATAGACACATCATCAGGTATCTTATATCGCATTCTTTGAAGTTCGGTAAGTACCCCAAAGGCTATCATATCGTTGCCACAAACAATGGCGTCGGGAATTCTTTTTAGCTTTCTGAGCATATCTATGCCGCTGTTGAAAGTATATGTGCCGAAAAGAATCTCATACTCCACATTTTCCTGTTGCCGAACCATCACATCTCTGAAAGCTCGCAGACGCTCTTTGCCCGAATAAGTGTGAGGGTCTCCGCTCAAAAAGGCGAAAGATTTGTGGTTGGTATCAAGAAGATAGCGCATGAGCTGGCTCATACCTGAATAATTGTCAGAAGCCACCGAAGAAACATCCTTTTTCTTTATTATGTCATCTATAACAACAACAGGTATTCCAAGCCTCTCAATTTTTTCCAGGTAAGGCGTCTGAGATTCTAAAGGGATAGTCATCAACCCATCCACTTTGTGAGAAAAAAGCACATTTAGAAGTTCATCTTCTCTTTCTGCTATTCCAGAGGAACTACAGAGCAAGATAGTATAGCCGAATTTCCTTAGAAAGTCTTCAGCACCTTTTACAATTGCTGAAAAAAAGGGATTTTCAATATCAGGAATGAGGAAGCCTATGGTGTTTGTTTTTCCTTTCCGCAGCCCCCTGGCAATTCGATTTGGTTGATACTTGAGTTTACCCGCAGCTTCCAAAACTCTTTTAGAGAGCTCAGGGCTTACATAAGAATTGCCATTTAAGACTCTTGAAACAGTAGCAATGGAAACCCCGGCAATCCGGGCTATGTCTTTGATACCGGGATGCTTTTGCACGTTCATACCTCCAGTAAACGTTTACGTAAACGTTTACATCAACAATTAAAGCATAAAAGTAGTATAAATTCAAAAAATCAATAAACCGATTGAACTAAGCTGTGGGAAACTTATACATATCTATTCACGGTTATACGCGTTAAACTCGTCAGGAGATTTATATCTTTTTGAAAGGGTGGCTAAAAGCTGGTAAAACCTCTCACATTCAATTCTTGAAGGAGATTTTCCGGCGTATTTTGTTTTTACATAAATTTCTGTTAGTTCTTTAAAAGTAGCCTCTCCCTTTTCCAGAGTTAGAAGTTCATATGGGGTAAGGTTATGCAAACCGGGGAAGAATTTTCTTCTGAGCCACCAGTAAGCTGCAAGGATATATTCTTTTGAAATATGCAAATCAGGGAATCTATCCAGTGGTAAGAGCTCAATTTCCTCAGGTATCTTCTCCTCTTTCTCTTCTGATGTTTCAACTGCAACTTTTTTCATAAGCTTTATAAGAGCAAATGTCATAAAAATAACAATGCCTGAAGCAGCTATTAGCAACATCCATTCAATGCTCTGGGCAAAGAATCCGTTATCTGTGCTTGCTGAACCTGTCGAAGATGCTATCTCAGAAATAACGCCTGAAATACCATCACTAGCTTTTCCGGAAAATTGGGGACCTATACCCGTTCCCAAAGCAGTTGGTTTGTTTTCGGTCTGGTTAAGAAGCAAGAATATAGAGCTGAAAGAGGCTATTACAAGGGTAAAAATCACGATCCCTAAAATGAGAATTTTAGAGAATCCGCTAAATGCCTTTACTCTTATTATCATGTACAACATAGAAATAGCACCGAATATCAGCAAAAAAATCAGCAGAAAATCAGGAATAAAAAGGGATTTATCAGATAAAGCTTCATCGATATTAGAAGCTGATGGATTCAAATCTATCAGCTTATTTGAAGGTATTTCAATCGGAGCGTTTTCTTTAAGTTCAGTTGCATATGGTGTTTCCGCTGTTGTTATTTTTATATCCAGAAGAGAGCTCGCAGTATTTAACTCTAATCCATTTGAAGATAAGAGAATTATGGCAGTTATTAGCGAAAAAGAAATGAGAGATAGAACAGGAACCCTTAGGCTCCTTGTAAAAAGCCACAGCAAAACGATAATGGCAAAAAACACAGCGTCAGCACCGCTGAATCCACCAAAGGAAAGGCTCACTCCAAAAAGGACAATGCCGATAACAGCCGTTCGAATTTCCATGGAAAGAGAGAGCAATATAGCCGAGTAAACCACAAAAAAGTATAATGAACTTCCAAAGTCAAGCTGCCGTGTAGCCATAGATACGAAGATACTGAAAAAGAGTAAAAATGGCAGCATAATAAAAGATGAGCACCCATCTCTAATTCTTGTCGCATATATCATGAATAGCACAACAGCAAGAATAATAGAAGTACCTATCAGGCTAAAATCCCTGGCAGAAACGTAAATCACCGCTAAAGAGGCGTAAAGGAATGATACAGAATCACTTAACTTCTTCAATTTCCCTCACCACCTCTTGCAGGGACTGGTTATCTCTGACTATCCTCACCAATATCTGTTCCTTTTCTAATAAAGCCGCTTTTTCTTTCAGCCGTTTCATATCTACTGGCAACAGCTCAAAAGATCTGCCCGGTTTATACCGTGGGTCCCTGTAACCATAGGGCATAATCAACACCAACACCCTTGCACACTTAGAACGAGCTTTCAAAAGGACAGGAAGGATAGAGTCAGTAAGATAAAGCGAAAAAATCACCAGTGTTGTCTCTGGAGTGAGTTTTTCTGTATCTTCAAGCAGAACGCTCGAAAGTTCCTCACCAGTATCCGTACCCTCAGCTATTGCAAGAAGTTCTACCGTTTCTACCCAATCTTTAGCGTATTCAGCTTTGAGCACTTCTTTTCCCACAACCACGAGATCTATTCTGTTACCCCTTTCATGACTCCAGCGGATTAAGGAAGATGCCGCCAATATCGCTTGCTCTTCATAATTCTTTCGCATCTGAGACCACACGGCTCGTGCGAAAACTTCTTCGCTGAGGTTGAGATCTAAATAAAGAATCGTCTTGCTTATGGCTGTGAAGTTGAATTCCTTTGTGTAGAGCTCCTTCATTTTTGCAGATATCTTCCAGTGTATTCGATTCATGGGATCGAAGGAATATTTTCTTATGCCTTTAATATGAGTGGGGTCTTCAAGTAATTGAAAATCGCTTTTTGAACCCGGAAGGAGTTCTCTGAGCATCAAAGGGAAGCTTTCAAATTCCATTAGTTTTGGAAGGATAAGTACTTCTTCTGGATTTGAATAAACTACCCAGCGTTTGAAAAAACCCAGAGGGTCTTTGTAGGCTATTGAACAGCTCGAAACATCCTTTTTGCCACGACGCGAAAAGACGAGTTCTGTACTGATAGATAAAGGTTGTCCCGGCTTCAGCAAAAGTCTTTGAGCTTTCATTGCTGAAACGCTTGTCGCTTTTTCGATGAGTGTGACAAATTCGATCTCTAAAATTCCGGGAAAGAAGCTTTTTAGAGTATAGCGCAGCTTTATAGGCTGATCTGTGAAAGCTCTATTTCTGTTCAAAGTCCTATCAATATTGGTTTTTCGCAAGAAGTATCCAGTTATAAAATATTCGAGCCATAAAACAGCTGAAAGAACGGCTATTATTAAAGAGAAGATATTTATTTGAAAGCCTATCCAGATAATTCCCAGCATAGTTAAGAAAAGCAGGGGCTTTTTATCCGATCTGATTGACTTTACGCTCAATTTAGCCATTCTTTATTGGTACCTCTGTTTTTTCGAGAATTTCCCTAATAATCTCTTCTCTTGTTTTTCGCATAAGGCGTGCTTCGGGTTTTAGTATAACTCTATGCGCAAGAACTTCAACAGCTATTTCTTTCACGTCATCTGGAATCACAAAATCTCTTCCGTTTAAAGCCGCAAGTCCTCTGGAGAGATTCATTAAGGCAATAGAACCTCGGGGGCTTGACCCCAATGCAAGATCGGGGTGTTTACGTGTGCCCCATACCAGATCGGTGATATATGAAAGGATCGAATCATCCAGATGTATCTCTTTAACTTTTTTTCTGACTTCCCTTAATTCATAAGCATCTGATACAGCTTCAAGGTCTGCGATAGGATGTTCTTCCTTCATGTTGCTTAGCATAAAAATTTCCTGTTCCTTTTCCGGATAACCTAGAGTCATGCAAATGGCAAATCTGTCGAGCTGGGCTTCTGGAAGGGGAAATGTGCCTTCAAATTCCACGGGGTTCTGTGTGGCTATTACTAAAAACAGATCACTTAATGGTTTGGTTTTTCCGTCAACGCTAACCTGTTTTTCTGCCATAGCTTCGAGCAAGGCTGATTGTGTTCTTGGGGTTGTCCTGTTTACTTCATCTGCAAGGAGTATATCTGTAAAAACGGTTCCCCGCTGAAAGACAAACTCGTTTGTCTTCATGTCCAGAACATTCAAGCCGGTTATATCACTGGGTAAAAGATCAGGGGTACATTGAATTCGCTTAAAATCAAGCCCTAACGAAAGGGCTAAACTCCTTGCGAGCATAGTCTTTCCTACACCGGGAACATCATTTAACAATACGTGGCCTTCACTCACTAAAACTGCCAGCAGTTTTCTTACCACTTCATTCTTGCCAACTATTACCTTTGATATATTTTTCAACACCTTTTCGCCAAATTCTCTTACTTCCATTTTTCTTCCTCCTAGTATTAAATTATCTGAATTGAAAGGGTACTGAATTGCCGCTATCTGGTATCATAATAAGCATCGGATATTGTATAATTTCATTATGACTATCAAAGAAAAGCTCGCTTTTGGTTATGGGGATCTCGGACTGAGTATCTCGTGGACAATTGTCGGTTTCTATTTTCTATTTTACCTGACCGATATAGCACAGGTTAATGCTGCCTGGGCTGGTTTTGCCATTTTAATCGGTAAAATATGGGATGCATTCAGTGACCCGCTCTTTGGCACATTCTCCGACAAGACAACTTCGCGATATGGTAGAAGGCGCCCGTTCATACTTGGGGCTGCTATTCCCTATGGTATCACCTTTATAATACTCTGGACTGTGCCAAATTGGTCTCCATGGCTGAAGATACTCTATTCCACAATTGCTTTCCTCTTTCATACCACAGCGAGCACTGCATATGCTGTTCCATACAACTCCCTTACACCTGAACTGGCGGAGACCTATGATGAAAGAACAAGCCTGAACGCTTATCGCATGTTCTTTTCAATTCTCGGAGGCCTGATAGCCGGCGCGGTTCCTGCCTTTGTCATCCAGGCTTTTGCCGATCAAAGATTTGGATACAGTGTAATGGGAACGATTTTTGGCATTATTGTAATCAGCTCACCCCTGGTGGTGTTTTTAATAATAAAAGAAAAAGCCGCTCAGACTGAAACAGGCGGAGGTTTTGACAGAAGCGCTTTGAAAGATATTGCAAAAAACAAGCCATTTCTTCTTGCCGTTTCCATGTATTTTTTCACGTGGACAGGAATAAATGTAGTATCAGCTACTATAATTTATTTTGCAACCTATGTAATGGAACGGGAAGCTGAAATAGGTTTCCTGATAGGCATTCTTTTTGTTTCCTCTATCGTGTTCCTTCCGCTCTGGGTTTGGATATCGGGAAAGCTGGAAAAGAAAAGAGCTTACCAGTTAGGGATGATAGAACTAGTGCTATGCCTTTTGTTTATTGCCTTTTTCGGTGACAAGCTCAACAACTTCTGGCTTTACTTTGCCGTCGTTGTTACTGGTTTTGGTGTATCAGCAGCTCATGTACTCCCCTTTTCAATTTTACCTGATGCTGTGGAATATGACCGCCTTATCTCTGGAAAAAGACGCGAAGGCATGTATTACGGCCTTACCACTTTCTTTCAGAAGCTCGGTACATCTTTAATGCTCTTTGTTGTTGGATTAACGCTAAACGCAGTGGGGTATAAGCCTAATGTCCCTCAGGGACCAGAAGTACTGCTCGCTATAAGATTGCTTTTCGGGGGCTTGCCTGGCTTATTGTTTATAACGGGAATACTTCTTATGATGCCATATCCCATTGACAGAGCCTTTCAGAAGAAAATGCTGGAAGATGGGGGGAGCTCAGAGTGAAATTAAGGCTCAAAGAAGTTGTTTCTGAAAAAGATGTGAAAAATTTTATCCGTTTGCCCTTTGAGCTATATAAAAACACTCCCCAGTGGGTTCCGCCGTTGAATTCAATAGTCAAGAAAGCAATTAACAAGGGTGCACCGGTAATGAGCGGGGGTAGGGAGTTTTTCCTCGTTATGAATGAGCAACAGCCTGTCGGTCGCCTCGGGGTGTATGTCAACAAAAATGTCTTGAAGCACGGTAATAATGTGGGTTCTTTTACCCTCTTTGAAAGCTATGAAGACATTAACATTGTTGACCTTCTCTTTCATGGTGCTGATAAGTGGTTCAAAGATAAGCACATTGAAAAATACGTTGGCACAGATTCACCAACAAATGGTGATGACTACAAAGCAATTCTCATCAAAAATTTTGAGGACCCACCCTTCATCAATATGAATTACAATCCTCCCTATTACAAGCGGTTGCTGGAAGAAATCGGTTTTACAATGAAAACCCATCTTGCATGCTTCAAATACGATCTGAGTAAACCAGTTCCAGAAAAGATTACACGGCTAATTGAGATTGCTAAAAGGCGCTATGGTTTCGAAGTTATTTCACCACAAATGAGAAAACTGAAAAAGGTGGCTCGTGACTTGAAAACGATTATGGAAAACGCTATACCCGATCACTGGGTAGGTGTCAGGCCACCTTCTTTTGAAGAAATGCTCCAGATTGTCAAGGACATGAAACGCTTTGCCGACCCTGATCTGGTTGCTATAGCATATCACGGCAATGAGCCCATAGGCTTTGCGGCGAGTATTCCCAATTACAACGAAATACTCAAGGACTTAAATGGACGCCTTTATCCCTTTGGCTGGTTGAAATTCCTGAAAGCGAAAAAAGACATAAAGACTTTCAGGACCTTTACCGTTTTTGTGGTAGAAAAATTCCAGGGAAAAGGTGTTTCCTTTGCTATGCACTACCATGTAGGCATGAATGCAATCAAAAAGGGCTATAAAATGGCTGAAGGTGGAATAATAGGGTTCGAGAACAGCAAAAGCTTTCAAGACGCCCTTGGTGCGGGCGGTGAGCTTTATAAGGAATATGCGACTTTCGAAAAAGATGTGACGTGAACTAAAGCACAATTATATCGGGCCTTCTGATAGTTAAATCGTTAACCCTTAGCTCCACAGCAGGCCAATGGCTATTTTGTGGGAATGAAATTATCTCCGGGACCTCACCTACTATGACTGTATCTTCGGACTTGGTACCCGTGATTGTTGGATTCCAGGCAACAGCATTTCCCTTTGCCAAAATATGATCCACAAAATCAGATGCCACAAGCTCTCGCGGATTATAACCCGCAAGGCCTCCCTGGTGATGGAGTTTCCATTCACCATCATAACCAGCCGCTTCATATGCTCTTTTTATCTCTAAAAATATTTGAGATAGGCGTTTCCCCGGCAGCGAATTAACTATAGCAACGGCATCTACATAACAATTTTTCCTGTGCTGCTCCGTGATTTCAGCATTCACATCAAAAAGCGCCGATCTTGTCGATGAAACCACAAGACCGTGTTTTCGGGCGCATATACTCACAAAAACCCTTTTTCCTATTGAGATATTTCTGGAAAGATTATGCCTGTATCGCGTTGAGCTGTCTTCACCGAAAACTATCGTTAAGAGAGGCTCAATACCTTTTTTGGCAAGGGCTTCATAAAACATTCCCTGGACTTCGAGCTCTGTATTTTCCGGGGATAATTTTGGCATCAGCTCCCAGAAGATCTCATCACAATCTTTTCCCAGCTGCCTATAAGTTTCAATCTCAGGCTCTACAAGCGTATATCTAAAGGGAGCAATCCTGGAGTTGAGGTTCAAAGTATCATATCTGCCAGTATCGGAAATGAGCTCTTTTGCTGAAGCAATAGAAAGCTGTGAAAGTAACTTTTCTTCCCCTTCCCACCAGTTATATTCGATAATTTCCAATTCATCCCAGATATCACTGTAAAATTCTTCACTCTTTAGCCTTTCTTTTTCGATGTTGTCTGTCAACAAAATTACCGAATCCTCGGTTATTAATAGAGAAGCGACACCTTCGACAGTGTTGAGTGTTATGTGGTTTCTTGCCCCGAAGGTTAACCATGAAAAATTATCGCTGCGGCTTATTAGCAGTCCTTTAGCTTTTCCCGGAATGAGGATTTCTTCTCGTAATTTGTTGATTCTTTCATGAAAAAATGCCTTCAATTTCACCATCATTATTTTTCCCCCAAAAAAAGCGTCTTCCGTAATAGCTAAAAAAACTCATCAAAAACTCACATATATTATATAATCTAAATTGCCCGCATTTTACATAAGCCCCAAATCTTTTATCAGGAGGACATTATGGTCAAAAAATTTGTTGAATTGCTTTCGAGTAAGAAAAGAATTTTCTTTGCAGTCCTTGTTTTGGTGAATTTATTTGCACTTTTTGGGGTATTTAGAATTAAGATAAATCCTGATATAACGACACTCCTTCCATCGGATTCTCCCGCGAATAAGGCATACAAAGAAATGGAAAAAACTTTTAATAGCGGCGAGCAGCTAATCTTTGTAGTAGAAATCCCCCAATATGATGATGAAATAGAAAAGTTCAAAGCCCTCAGGGAACTTCAGGCACAACTGGAAGAAAATGATTCAATTTCAAGTGTTAATGGCCCTGCTCCTAAAACTATATTCGCAGGCCTTAGAGCGATAAAGCTGGAAGAAATAACAGAAAAAGACATCCCTTTGTTGAAGGAATTTCTTTCGAATTTAGGAGAATTGAACCCATTGATTGAAAACGAAAAGCAAAGTTATGCTAGCTTCAACATCTTTCTCAATCCGGATACCGATTACCGGAAAGCCGTTAAAGAAATCGAAGATATCTTTGAAAACAGCGGCTTTGTATATTATGGCTCTGGAAACGCTTTTTTGCAAAAAAAACTTGTTGACTATCTATTGGCAATAATTTCAATTATCCCTCCATTGGCTGCTTTTCTTATTGTTCTGGTATTCAGATCACAGATTGGCTCTACCAAAAACACCATCTTGTCGATTTTCCCCGCCGGGTTGGGTGCTTTGTGGACGATCGGCTTTATGGGATGGACTGGAAAAGAGCTTTCTATACTGACTATTTTGGCTCCTATATTTACGATCATTATGGGAAGTGCTGATGGAATCCATTTCATGGCTCATTTCACGGATAACTTATCCAAAGATAGAATGGGCACAGTTGAGAAAACCTTAAAGGGTGTAGGCCTACCTATGATAATGACCACACTAACAACTATCGCAGGTTTTCTTTCATTGCTGGTTACGGGGTCCTCAGCTATGTCCCAACTGGCCATTTACGCTTCCCTGGGGATTGGCTTTGCAGGCATCGCAACCTGGATATTTTTACCGTTGGTTACCCTTAATATCAGAAAATTCCAGAAAGTCGAACCAAAACCAATAAACACCTTTCTTCCAGCAGTAATTTCAAAGCTATGGGGGAAAAAGGTGGTTACTTTTGCAGCAATTTATTTATTTGTTGCTGTAATAGGTTTCAGATATATTGTCATCGAGTTCAATCAGCTAGATTTTTTCAAGGACAGCACACAGGTAGCCAGAAGCTTTAAAAAAGTCAAAGAGATAAACGGGGGAGGAATACCTCTATTTGCGGTGATTGAAACTACACAAGATCCTCTTGACCTTGAAATAGCAAGTAAAATACTTGAAATGGAAACCAAATTAATAGAAGAGGGTCTGGTAAGCAAAGTAATTTCGGTATATGACGTTATGAGCTATCTGAACAAAAATGCCTATAACCTTGATTCGCCAATATATCCAAAAACCTCTGCGATTGCAAACTTACTCTTTATGATGGCTTCAAGACAACCTGCGAGTCCCCTTTCAAATTTCCTGTTGAGAGAAGAACATCTATCGAGAATGATGTTATTTCCAGGGGACTTAAAAAGTGAGACACTTCAAGCAATAAAGGATACCGTTACAGGCTGGAGTAACGAAGACGTTCAATTCTCTGTTGTGGGTGTGCCTTATGTCACCAAAGAAATGAATGACAGCATCATAAATAAACAGATAAACTCCATGCTTTTTGCAGTAGCAATGGTTTTTGTGATGTTGCTGCTTACATTCAGGAATTTTTTCGTTTCAATCTATGCAACAATACCTATTGGAATTACTCTAACGGGCATGTTTGGTTTTATGGGTTATCTGCACATTCCATTGAATATCACGACGGCAACGATGGCGAGTATCACTATAGGAGTAGGGATAGATTACGCAATACATTACAGTTCCTATTATAGAATGAAGCTTAAAAACAATGACTCTTCTAAGGCTGCTAGGCAGGCATTTGCAGCCACTTCAAAGCCTATAATCGCAAATGCCTTTGGACTCGCAATAGGAATGTCAGCAATGTTCGCTTCACCTTTGAAAATCCACATGTTCATGGCTTCATTGATGTGGTTTACCATGGTTTCCAGCTCTGTTATGACTCTTGCATTGTTGCCAACTATGTATTCGAGACTAATACGAAAACCTCAATAGAATTTCTGAATTTCTTTGTATCTGAAACAGCTTACAAGATGGTCATTTACCAGCCCAACTGCCTGCATATGAGCATAAACGATAGTGGGCCCTACAAAGCTGAATCCCCGCTTTTTCAAGTCTTTACTGAGTGCAACGGAAAGCTCAGTATATGCCGGGATTTCTTCAACCCTTTTCCATTTGTTGACAATGGGCTTTCCACTAACAAAACTCCAGATATAGGAATCAAAAGAGCCAAATTCCTTTTGCACTTTCAGAAACGCTCTGGCGTTGTTTATCGCTGATATTATCTTTTGCCTGTTTCTTATTATGTTGCTATTTTTCAGCAATTCCTCAATTTTATCTTCATCGTAATCAGCAACGATCTCAGGATCGAAGCCGCTGAAGGCTTTTCGATAACCTTCCCGACGTTTCAAAATTGTCGACCAGCTCAATCCTGCCTGGGCGCCTTCTAAAATCAAAAATTCAAAGTGAATTCTGTCTGAATGTACAGGAACGCCCCATTCTTCATCGTGATATTTGACATACAACGGATCGGTACCAGCCCAGGGACATCTTATCTTATCCATTTTTTCACCTCAGTTTCTAAGAATACTCTAAGCTAGCTTTAAGCCTGTTCTAAGTATTCAATTATATTATGGATTTGAACCCTAATGAGAAGGAGGAAATGAAATGAAAAGAATAATAGTGATATCAATGGTTTTATCGATTTTTACAAAAGAAGACCTTGACTTCTATAAGTCAAGGATGAATTTTGAAGTGCTTATGTAATATAGCGTGTTCACTATTACTAAACAGTAGGGCAGGAACTGCCCGAATTCACGCCTGTGGACTGTGCTCTGGCGGCGGAACTCAATGGAGGTCTACGAGTCATCACAGGTTGAAGCAGGAAGCCATGTTTTCTATAAGGCGTGGTAGTTCACAATATAGTAAGTCTACCGGTTGGATTGAATCTTTCATAGAGTTTCTTTCTTAATTCCTGTTTCTTTTTGTAGTTAGAAACATGGTTATACCCTGGCATTTTCCAAGGTGGAAGTTCCGGCAAGCTTGCCTTGAATTTTTGGATTAATCTACTTTCATTTTCCCCGGAATATCTTTTATCGGTAAAAAGCTTAAAAGCCCGTGGAAACTCTTCCCAAGATAATTCTTCATTTCCAGGGATCACTGGATAGAATAACCCATCATTTATCTTGGAAGCTTTTAAATCGCCAAATGCGTCTCCTATCATAAGGATTTCATCAGATGAATATCCTCCTGCTTCTTTAAGAAGCCTAATGTGAGTTGCTTTACTCCCCATTTCTTGGCCAGCTATGCAGGTAATAAATTCATCAATTCCGTGACGATGCCAGTAATTAACGAGATCTTCATAGGGAGTCTGTGAGACAACGATAATGTCTGCCCTTTCAGAAATTAACTTAAGAGCATTTCTAACCCCTTTAAAAGGAGGTATCTTCACAGTAATGTTTGGAAAAGCTCGATTCACAGCCTCACTCCATCCTAATAATTTATAAAAGCTGAAGTTTCCATGCTTTACCTCATTAATGTATATTTCCATACTTGTATTTCCAAGCCCAAGGCCTTTTTTTTGTGCAAATTCAATATACTCACTGACAAACACATAATCTGGGATGCCTTGTTGCGGGACATCCATCCTTTCTTTCAAAGCCTTTAGGGTTAGTTCAATAGCGATAAATCTATTGCAGCCTCTATGGGATGAAAAAAGATTAAAATACTCAGCTGTTTCTCTAAAATAAGTTTCAATGGACCAAAGGTTGTAAAATTCAAGAAACATTGGGTGAAAAATTAGTATTTGCTTGCCATTCATGTTATCCGTTACACAACCATCTGTATCAATAGCTACGAGAAATTCCTTGGTTCTTTTAAAATTTCTAAGTTGTATATCTGGCTGGCTATAAAGTTCTTCTTTTGATAATACGGGCATTTTCATAAAATTCACTCCCCTCTAAATCCAAAAGGAGTATAGGAACGGCATACTTTTTTGGCATAAATTTCTTTAAACTTAGAAAAGACGGGGAGATTTTCCCCAATGAGAGGCATTGCCCATTTAACGAATTCATCTGTTACATCAACTTTGCTTTCACTTATCCATTCAGAAGGGAAACACCTCCCAGTATTTGCTACCTTTTCTATTGGAACGGCATCATAGCTTACTTCGTAAGAATTACCATGATTTCTGATAATCGAAGCCATATATCCACTTTTTCTTTCAAGAGCTAGCTTTGCTGCTTTTTTGCCTACTTCATAACTTTCTCTAAGATCAACAGGGGAAACATAGGCAATTTCTCTTCTTTGCCTTGTGCCGGGTTTTTCATATCTTGCAATACCTGGGACAATCAATCGACTTTTTGCTTTCCCTGAAACGTCTTTTCTATCAAGACCGTTCAGGTAATTGGAAAGAAGTTGTTCCGTGGTTTTTCCCGCTGCACTAAACTGTGAATGCCCAAAACTATCTTTAAGAATATCCAAATCCCCTAGGTTTACACCTTCACCTATTACGACTATACATCGTTTCGCTTCCTTTAGTTTTTCGTTGACTTTTTCGTTCAAGAATTCTAAATTTTCTTTCGGATTTCCTGTTAAAGATTCAGGAAGGACTATTAATAGAGGCATTTCCCTTTTTGGATCCGCAAGTCTTGCAGCTGCTGGAATGAACCCTATTTTTCTTCCCATTACTCCAATAATCAAAACAGGATCACTTGTGTAAGATGCCTTATTTTCTTCATTTGCTTCCAGTATATTGATAGCAGTATTTCTAGCAACGCTTCCATAGCCAGGATCATGATCACAAAGATCAAAGGTGTTCCTATCATTCAATTTGCCTCCAAGATCGTTATCGATTGTCTTTGGGATGCCCACTGCTGTTAGATCAAGCCCTTTTTGCTTAGCTAATTTTGCTATTTTGTTAGCGGTATCCATAGAATCTTCGCCACCACAATAAAGAAAATAACTTACATTATGAGCTTTGAAAACTTCTACTATTCTATCCATGTCTTCTTGGCTTCTGATCTTATACCTACAGCTTCCAAGAACTCCGGCTGAAGGGGTGTTCGAAAGTTTCTCAATTTCAATAGCATCTTGAGCAGAGATATCTATTAACTCCTCACGAAGTACTCCTAATATACCCATTCTTGCTCCATAGACTTTATTTACCTCGTTTGATTTAAGAAACTCATTAATTGCTCCATGTATACTTGCATTGATTACACTTGTAGGGCCACCGGACTGAGCAATCACAGCATTTGGCCTATCCATCAGATCTCCTCCCTTGCGATTTCATATAAATATTTCCCGCCGTTTTCTATCCATAGTGTCTCATTATCATTCCTGAACTTTTGCACCGCTAGTGGATTTAGGTATTCTAACCCAACAGCTTTACAATCTTCTTTTGTTATCCTGGTGGCTAAAGCAATATTAAAAAGAAAAATTTCTTTGTTATTAACAGGATCAAAAGTACCAGGGCCTCTCACGTTTATTACATGAGCAGCCACATTCTTATTGAAATCAGGATTGTTTTTTAAAAACTCTTTAACATAGTCCTTTGAGTGATAACCGATTTTCCTGATTAGAGCATCAAAAGTTTTATTGGAATGAAACTTAGTTATATGAGGAGCATAAATTATAACTTCGGCACCAGGAAGAAGAACTCCTGGCTTTTGAAGCTTATAAGACCCCTTACCTGCGGTCCACAATTCGTCATATTCTTTCCCAATAACTTGTACTACACGTTTTAAAGGATTTTTCAGTTTTATAATATGGATTCTTTCGCTTAATTTTGCGGCTTTCTCATATGCTTCTAAAAAACCTTTATATCCTTCAGCGATATAAAGACCCTTGGGTAAGAGTTTTTCCTTTTCATCAAAAACCATATTGATGGTAAACACCGGAACTTTTATTTTCCCAATGATGATCTTTGATGCTTCGTTGATTATGTCTCTTGCAAGATTGTTTTTCTTTCCGATGATTTCAGGAATCCCTACCATTACGGCTGCCCAGTGAAAGAAATTTACAACATTAGAATCGGAAATACCAGGCACGAAAGCCTTCAAACCTCCAGAATATCCTGCGGCCTCATGAGGCAAAGTTCCACTTAGTACGAAAATAGCGTCAAAACTTTTTAAAAGCAGCTTGTTTGCATTAATGTTGACTTCGTCATCTATTTCTCCATATGTTACTCTCTTCATAAAATCCCGAGATAATTTCCCTGCATTAAATAGAGAACTGGGTTTAAAAAATTCGTGGTTATGAAAGATAGCTTCTTCTTTTTTTATTCCTAATTTCCTTTCAAATTCTTTATTGGACATTTCTCTATGTGTTCCACTCGCATTAAGCGTGTGAAATTCTCTCAAACCTTTTTCTTTTAAGATCTTCAATAACGAAGGTGCTATGATATGCGAGAAATCCACCCTGGTATAATCTGGATGAATTAGTAGAGCTTTCTCTACTTTTCCAATTCCCTTAAAGCTCTTATATAAAACATTTCTAATTTCTTCAGCTGAAATTGAATCAAATTTTCTTTCAACATAATCCATGAGTCACTAATTACCCTCCATATTCGAGATTTTCCATTCTTCTGAAGGATCAGCGTGTTTAACAGGACCTGCACCTGCTGTTCTTGACCTTACTTCATTGCCTTTTTTGTAAACAGCGTGACCACCAAATTCTTTTCTTAAAGCCGCCAGGATTTTGTCGGAAAAAACATCTACTTGTCTTGACTGAAATCTTTTAAACAGAGAATGTGCGATTCCTGTTGCAGATACTCCCAAGTCGACAGCTGCTTGAACGGTCCATCTGGCTTCTCCTGAATCGGGGACAATCCCTTGTATGGTTTCCAATTCAGGATCCTTTTTAAATGCCTCTTCCAACAATTCAAGCAGCCATGAACGGATAATGCTTCCTTGATTCCAAAGATGCGCAACTTCTTCAAGCTTGAAATACTCAGAATATTCAGAAGCTTTGAGGATTTCAAACCCTTCCCCGTAGGCTTCCATAATCGCGTATTCGATCCCGTTGTGAATCATCTTAACAAAATGTCCCGCACCTGAAGGGCCACAATATAGATATCCTTCTTTTGGAGCAAGTGACCTTAAAATGGGCTCAATAAATTCGAAGGCTTTTTTATTTCCTCCAACCATGGTGCAATAGCCAACTTCATATCCCCAAATGCCGCCTGATACACCCGCGTCCATGTAGATAATTCCTTTATCTTTTAACTTTGATTCGCGAACTTTATCTTCTTTATAATGACCATTGCTTCCATCCACAACAACATCTCCTGGTTTAAGGTACTGCGACACTTCCTCAAGAGCACTTTCAGTAATAACGCCAGAAGGTAACATTAACCAGACTACCCGAGGAGAATCAATAATTTTTGCTATTTCTGAAAGGTTTCTTATTCCCTTTGCACCTTCTCTTTCCAACAATTTGACTTTTTCTTGGTCTTTATCATAACCATAAACTTCGTGACCGTTTTTGATTAATCTTTTGGACATATTGAATCCCATTCTCCCAAGACCTAAAATAGCTATCTTCATCTTCAATCCCTCCTTAAACTCCTGTGTACGCTGAAAAACCACCATCAACTGGAATAACTGTGCCAGTAACATATTGAGAAGCATTGGAAACCAGCCATAAAACAGTTCCCATAATATCTTCAGTAGCTCCAAAGCGTCCCATGGGTATGTTGTTTATTATTTTTTCCCCTCGCTCTGTTAAATAGCCATTTTGATCAATCAGCAAAAAGCGATTCTGACTGCTAATAAAGAAACCCGGTGCAATGGCATTTACCCTTATTTTAGGAGAAAAATTCATAGCTATGTGAACAGCAAGCCATTGAGTGAAATTATTTACCGCAGCTTTTGCTGCTGAGTATGCAACAACCCTTGTTAAAGGTCTGATTGACGCCAATGAAGATATATTAACAATGGACCCACCATCAGAATTCTTGGAGATCAGCTTTCCAAAAATCATGCATGGAATCACTGCACCTCCAAAAAAATTGAGGGAAACCACCTTTTCAATCTCTTGTAAAGGGAGGTCAAAAAAGCTTTTTTCTCTGGAAGTAGTTGCTTCTGGCAGGTTTCCCCCAGCGCAATTTACAAGAATATCCAATTTTTCATATTTTTTCTTTATTTTATCTGAAATTATCTCAACGACTTCAGGCTTTGAAACATCTATATAGTACCCAAGAGATTTTATTCCTTTTGTTCTCAGATTAGAAGAAACTTCATCATAATTTTTGAGATCACAAACTAGTACAGTAGCTCCAGCTAGTCCAAGAGCCTTGGCAACCGCAGAACCAATATAACCAGCACCACCGGTTACGACAGCCACTTTCCCATTGAGGCTGAAGTGATCTATAATATTCATTCTTTTAATGCCCCCATTGTTAATCCCTTTACAATGTAACGGTGTATAAAAAGCGTCAAGATAAGCACAGGTAAAGCAATCAATGTTGCTGCTGCCATGATACCTCCCCAATTAATCATTTCATAAGACATGAAATTAAAGACAGCAATGGGAACTGTTTTAGTTTTTGGACCCGAAAGTATGAGCGAAAAAAGGAACTGATTCCAGGAAAAAATGAAGCTCAATATGGCAGAAGTAATAATGCCATTTGCTGCGATTGGTACAGAAATTTCGAGAAATGTACGAAAGGCAGAAGCACCATCAACAGTGGCAGCCTCTTCTAACTCGACTGGGACATCGTCAAAAAACGAAGACATTAGAATAATAACGAGGGGAAGGTTTATTATAATATGTGAAAGAGTTAATCCCAAGTAAGTATCAACCAGTTTTAATTTTGTAAATAGAATATACCATGGAATTAGATAGCTTATAAAAGGAATCATTCTTGCAACAGTAAGCACAAAAATAGTACGCTTCATCTTGAAGCGCGAAATAGAATATGCTGCAGGAATTCCTACAAGCAAACTAATGAAAGTAGAGCCAGTTGCTACCACAAAACTATTGAAAAGATATTTGCCAAAATTCTGTTGTTTGAAAACAGCAGTGTAATTTTCCAGTGTTGGTTTGAAAATGAATAGTGGAGGATAAGAAAGATTCTGAACTTGATTTTTGAACGAGGATAATACCATCCAGTAAAAAACAAACACAGTTGGAAGCACTATAATGACGAGACCTATATAAAACAAAATTCTCAGAATTATTTTCTTCTTATTGATTATTTTCATTCCTTAACACCCCTCAAATAATAAAGAGCAATATTTACACCAAGAACTATTGCAAAAAGGATGATCATAAGAGAACTTGCATAACCCATTTTGAAATATCTGAAAGCACTGTTAAAAGCATAGATATTCAAGTTTTCGGAAGCAAATCCGGGTCCTCCTTGAGTCATAACATAAATGATGTCGAAAGTTTTTATGCAATCCCAAGATCGAATCATAGCTGCAGCAATAAGCGAAGGTTTAATCAGAGGGATTATTATTTTTCGAAGTATTTGTCCCTTTGATGCACCATCAATTTTGGCTGCTTCTAAAAGTGAAACGGGTATATTCTCTAAGCCAGCAAGGGCAATGAGAGTTACCAATGGAGTCCATTCCCATACATCAACCATAACTAACGCTGGGATAACCAAAGATTGGTTACCTAACCAAGTAATGCCATCAAGCCCTATGAATGATAGAAAATAATTCAGAATACCAAGCGTTGGATCATAAATTATTGTCCAGACCATTGCTATGGCGACAGGAGTTGCTGTAAAAGGAAAAACCAAGAGAGCTTTTACAAAGTTTTTTCCTTTGAATTCTCTGTTTATATACAGAGCAATAAAAAAACCAAGAATTACTTCTACTGAAAGTGCAAGTGCTGTGAAATAAAAGGTTATCCACAAAGAATTTGTGAATCGCATATCGTGAAAAGCATAAACAAAATTCCTTATTCCAACAAAAACTGGAGCAATTCTCGAGCTGCCGCCCCATTTATGGAAGCTAAGAAAAAGATTATACCCAATTGGGAAAATAATTAACGAGGAGATAAGTACAATTGCAGGTACAAGAAACCACCATTTCAACTTCTTCACTTGGTAAGACCTCCTTTGTAGCAAAAAAGAGGGGGCATCATAATACCCCCTCACCAAAAAATTATTCTACAAATCTCAACTGGGAAAGAGCTGATTTAATAGCTTTTTCAACATTTCCACCTTGAATAGCTGTGATAATTATAGTCCCAACAATGTCTCTGGCTTCAGAAACATTTATAACCGGTGGATTCCATACAGGATTTCCAACAGCGAAACTATCCATGCTGGCTTTTGTCCAATCAGGGTTTGGATCTTTTGCTTTGTATTCTGAAGAGTTCCAGGAACTTGCTCTGGCAGCTGGAATACCGTATTCAAGCAATCCTTTAAGGCTCATTTCTTTTGTTGTTGCCCACTGAATAAAGAGCCATGCAGCCTCTGGATTTTTTGAACCGGAGTAAATTGCTAGATCCCATTGAGAAACATGTGGTTTTCTAAGACCATTAGGACCAGCCGGAATCATTGCATAGCCAACTTTACCAGCAACTTTAGATTTTTCGGGGTCTTCATAAAGCCCTTTAAACACGTTGGCATCATAAATCATGGCAGCTTTACCTTGCATGAAATAGGAGGTACTTTCATACCAGTGAATATTTGTTGCACCTGGAGGTCCATACTTTCTAAGAAGTTTTCCATAGAATTCGAAAGCATTAATAGCTTCTTTGCTATCAAGAGCCCATTTTCCGTTTTTCATCCATTCTCCGCCTATCGTATAAAGGAAATCAACGAATTGAGATGTAGCTGCAGCACCTTTACCACGAAGTGTTATTCCATAGAAATCTGCTTTTCCATCTTTGTCAAAGTCAAGGGTAAGCATCTTTGCAACATTTTCAAGCTCTTCCATTGTCTGTGGTACTTCAATTCCGAAGGCTTCAAAAATGTCTTTTCTATAAGCTAGCAAAGAGGTTTCAGCTTGGATGGGAATAGCGTATTGGATGCCCCCAAAATTGCCTCCTTCAAGAACACCGGCAAAGAAATCTGAATAATCCCAACTTTCATCAGTAAGATTAGGGTCTTTAATGAGTCCCGAAAGAGGATACAGCCAGTTTTCTAATGTGTATTTCTTAGCGTCTTGACCGGGCATAATCATAAACAAATCAACATCTGCAACTCCTGAGGAAATTTCAACGGTTCTTTTCGTTCTAAATTGGTCCTCAGGGAATACTTCCAATACAACTTTGATACCTGTTAATGACTCAAATTCGGGAATCAAAGGCTCGATCATGGTTGTCCATGGATGACGGTTTGCAAGGATTCTAATAGTTGTTCCATCAAACTGTTTCCAGTTAATAGAGAAAGCTAGTGAAACAAGTAAAATAACTAAAACTAATCCCAGAACTTTCTTCATAAAACCCCTCCTCGTTTTATTGTTTTTATCCCTTCATTAAGAGAATAAAGGGTTTCCTTTTTAACATTGTTCAAATGAATTAGGAGTGCTTTGTAAGCCTCTTTTTTATTATCGGCAAGAATGCTAAGAATAATTTTCAAATGCTCTTCATTGGATTTCATAAATCTCTCATTATGTCTTCTCAGAATTTCTATTTTTTCCCATAATTCATTGAAAAAGCGGATAATATTGTTGTTATAGCTTGCGCAAATAATTACGGAGTGAAACTTTTTATCCAATTCATCAAATAATTTTCTATTTTTTGTTTGCTTAACTTCAAGCATTTTTTCCTTTAGACTATTGATATCTGTATGTGGTCAAATAAAATTGACCCCCCAGGGCCATAGAAAATTGACCCGTTACCCCCCGGAAAAAAGACCTTCTTGAGCGA
>NZ_JFHK01000029.1 GCF_001636545.1 Kosmotoga arenicorallina S304
CTGATTTTCGAGACACCCTATGTACATATCATTAAGGTTAAGGCTCCATTCAGCGTTCAATTGTTTTTCAAGAGGAACGTCTCTGACATTTCTGCATCTGGTGTTATGTATTGAAATACCCCTTTTACTGATAATTCCCACAATATCATCTCCGGGAACGGGATTGCAACATTTCGCAAAATATACATCTATACCCGTTTGACCACCAATCAAAACTTCTTTCCCTTTGCCAGGCTTGATTTTGATCTTTGATATCTCCGGGAGCTCTTCTGTTTCCTCTGTAGGCTCGATTGCCTTCAAGAGTTCTGATGTAGTAATGCTTCCTTCGCCTAACTTGAAAAAGAAATCCCTTTCGTTGTTTATATTGAACTTTTTCAGCACCCGTTCCATTTTGTCACTTTCCAGAACCTCGTCTATGCTTTTACCCAATCTCTTACATAGTTTCTTACATATTTCGCGACCGCGTTCCATGAACTCTGTGCTGGTTTTGTTCTTGAAGAACCTTCTTATTTTGGCGCGGGTGCTGCTTGATTTTGCGTATTTTAACCAATCAAGGCTCGGTCCCTCGCTCGCCTTGTTTACTATAATTTCGACTCTATCACCCGCTTTGAGTTCATAATCAATCGGAACAATTCTGTCATTTACCTTCGCACCGGCAAAATGATGCCCTATTTCAGTATGAATAGCATATGCAAAGTCGATCGATGTTGCGCCCTTGGGTAAATGTATGAAATCCCCTTTTGGCGTGAATACATAAATCTCATCACCGCCGCTCAGCATTTTGGAAAGGGCACTTAAATCTTCAAAACTGCTGATAAGCGCTTCGTCTTTTCTGAGCTTTTCAAACCAGGGGCTTCTTTTCATGGAACTGATGCCCTCTTTGTATAACCAATGAGCTGCGCCCCCGTATTCTGCCTCCCTGTGCATGCTTTCAGATCTTATCTGTATCTCAAGGGGCTCACCTTTATGAGTAACCAGTGTTGTGTGTAAAGATCTATATCCATTGGATTTTGGTGTGGCGATATAATCCTTGATCCTTCCAGGAACCGGTTTCCATAACGAGTGCACAATCCCAAGGATTTTATAGCAATCAACATCGCTTTCAGTAATTATCCTTAGCGCTATAAGATCGTATATCTCGTCGAAAGCCTTGTTTTTATTGGTCATTTTATTCCAGATGCTGTAAAGATGCTTTATTCTGCCTTCTATCCGGAAGTTTATGCGATATTTTCGCAATTCTGCAGTTACAATTCTTTTGTATTCGTCCATTATAGATTGTCTTTCCTGAAGCTTGCGGTTTAGTTTTAATTTAAGCTCTCTATATTGCTCTGGATATAGAGTTTTGAAGGAGATATCCTCAAGTTCCCATTTTATCTTGTGAATGCCAATTCTGTGAGCTATAGGGGCATAAATTTTCAACGTCTCATTGGCCTTTTCTTTGCGCTTGTTCTCATCTTTTAAGTGCTGGATGGTACGCATGTTGTGAAGCCTATCAGCGAGTTTCACAATGATAACCCTCGGGTCATCAGACATTGCAAAAAGCATCTTTCTAACGGTTTCTACCTTCATTTTGAATTTAGCTTCTTTTTTGTCCAGTTTCTGTGTCAGATTGAGGTTGCTGATCTTGGTAACACCGTTCACGATGTTTGCTACTTCATGCCCAAATTTCTCATTGACTTCGTCAACAGAAACATCACAATCTTCAACGATATCATGAAGCAATCCCGCAATAATGGTATTAAGGTCTGCCCTGAGTTCGGCTAATATCTTCGAAACTTCTACCGGGTGCATTATAAATGGCTCTCCAGAATCTCTGAATTGCGAGCGATGATGGGTATAGGCATATTCATATGCCTCGATTATTTTGTCCCTTTCGCGCCTCCTTATTCTGAATCCAAGGATCTTCTCAATTTCCTTGACAAGATCCATGCCTTCCGAGCCATCCAAAATTTTTTCGCTCAAATTTTCACCCCGGTTCTTTTAACAATTTTAGCACGGACTGAGGGTTCGAACATTCACCTTTTAATCAAAAAAAGAATGTTTTAATTGCATTGGCTACCACTACAATCACCAGAATCAATTTAATGAACTTCAATCCCTTTTTCAATGCAAGCCTAACAGCAATGTAAGCACCAGTCATATTTCCCAGTGCTAAAAGAAGGCCTATCGGTATATTCACCATTCCTTTAGACAGAAATACTATAAGTGAGGTTGTGGTATATATTAAGACTATCCCTACTTTTATCGCATTAGTTCTTAACAGATCCGTACCCAAAAAGAAAGTTATTGCGGCTATAAGGAGAAAACCGATTCCTGCCTGGATAAACCCACCATAAATGCCAAGCAAAAAGAAACCAGCTCCTTTTAGATAAGGATTATTTACTATTTTTTTGTTTTTGCCAAGCTTTGGTTTCTTGATGACAAAATAAACCATCACCAGCAAAATAACGCTTATAACCCGTCCCAATACTTCTTTGTTTAAGTCTACAGCTACAAAAGAACCGACAATTGCACCCGCAGCCGCAAATATGCCAAGTGGAAGGGCGGTTTTGAAACTTCTAACACCGCGCCTTTCAAAAGAACTAACTGCAACTGCATTTTGCAGGAAAATCGCTACACGGTTTGTTGCATTTGCGATATCTGGTGAAAGCCCGAGTAACATGAGAAGCGGTAATGTAATCATAGAGCCACCACCTGCAAGTGTATTCACAACTCCAGCAAGAGCACCCCCAATATAAACCGTTACCAAAAGGAGTGGGTCCATTTTTTTCACCTCCGTACAGTTTTTTTAGAGTTTAACATGTTTGATGGGAACCGATTCTAATAGTATAATGCTTTCATTCTATTTTATACTATATAATGTAATATAAAATAGTATTTATAGCTATATATGATTTTACTAGCATAATAAATTATATGATGATTAATCATATTATATTTGTATAAAATAATTTCGCCATGGTATAATTAGCATACACACATTCAACATTTGGAGGTGCGGATATGTCAGGAGGAATAGGTGTTATAGAGATATTAAATCTCCTGGGAACACTTGAAGATGAAGGCGCTGATTCTTCCAGAAAGCGCTTTATAGAAAACTATATTAGTAAAATGGACAGTATAGATAATATAGTCACTGATGTATCCAAAGTTATAAAGGCCCATCAGAATGCTAATAACAGGTCTTTATACTCAAGAGCTTATGGAGACCTTGTTAACAGACTGGCGGAACTTTCCGGAATGAAAGTAGATTATATCAAATACAGTAATCGTGATAAAATTAGTGGAATCTGGCATGCCGGGGAAAATTTTGAACTCAAGGTCGCTGCTATAATACCTACTGATCATGAAGAAGCTAAATGGATTTCCAGAAGCGCGTTGCTGATACTGCCTGAGACTATTGACCTGGGAAGGCCCTTTGTAACCATCGAAAAGCTTTCCGAATTTTTCAAGCTGGTTTCTCATATCAACTTGCCGATATCGACTCTTGCACAGGTTTTAAGAGTTGATGACAACTACGATTTGCGTTTGATCCCCGTGATGGAACTTATCGTGCTCGCCTTCAAAAAACAGCTAAAATCAAATGCCGGTGCTATTTCAATGAGCATAGAATGGAACGAAAGTGAAATTGAACAATTGTTGAAAAAACTCAAACCACCTACATTGCATTTCATAAGAATACTTTTGACTGGCGAAAAGACTGCATATGAAATATATGAAGAACTGAATCGCATTCTTGAAAACAGTGCCTATGAAAGAGTAAAAAGCCCCATGGCGGTCGGTGCAATTATGGGAGCTCTTTCAAAACACTATCAGGGACTTAAAGAACCTCTTGTTGAACGCAAAGGAAAGTACTATATCATAAAGGAAAAATACAAGGATATGATAACAACCGTTATAAGTGGCATCCAGAGCTAATTACAATGCCATCCGCTGTTATTTCGCCGTTAAAGGCATTTTTATCAATTTGATGTATAATTTTTGTCGTGAAAATCAAAAAAAGTGCCTTAAAATCGATTCTGAGAGGTCATGGTTTACAATTGTTATTGTAAGCCAATTACAGAAAGCATTGCTAATTGTAGTGTTATGGTATAATAAAAAGTGGAGACATAATGTATATTACGTCTCCACTTTTACTTATTTTTCTTCTCGTTTAATACATCATATCACAGGAGGAGCAAAATGGACTTTGAAGATGCAGTAGAAAGATTTACGGAATATCTTGAATTCGTCAGAAACCTCTCTCAAAATACTGTAAGCTCTTACACCAGAGACCTTAATCACTACAGTAAATATTTACAGGAACACTCACTCGACTATCGCATGGTAAAAAGACGAGATATAGAAAAATTCATGAAAGAACTCTCACAAGGATACTATTCTGCATCGAGATTATCCCCATCAACAGTGGCACGCCACCTTTCTACGCTCAAAACCTTCTATATGTTCCTCTATGTGAGCGGAACAGTGAACAAAATACCCACAGACCTCGTAAAAGCACCAAAGACTCGCCGTCGTATCCCTGAATACATAAGCTATGAAGAAGTTCAGCAGATACTTGGCGCCTTTCCCAATACGCATCTTGGAAGCCGCAATAGAGCAATTGTAGCATTAATGTATTACTGCGGCCTGCGCGTTAGCGAAGTCTGCTCTCTTACGTTGAGGGATATTTCTCTGGAAAGTGATCCTCTGGTCCGCGTGAAAAGCGGTAAAGGAGACAAAGACAGAATTGTCCCTTTAACCCCCGATGCGATTAGAATGATTACAGATTATCTGAAGCATAGAGATAAATTTCCTGAAGTTAACAGGCATTCCAGACTCTTCATGGGGATTCGTGGCGAACCTCTAACCAGAAAATCCGTGAACAAGATGCTTCAAAACCATGTGAAGAAGATATTCCCGGATAAACACTTCCACCCCCACATCTTCCGCCACAGTTGCGCAACACATCTTCTTCAGCGCGGTGCAAGCATAAAAATAGTCCAGGAAATTCTGGGCCATGCCAATATCTCAACAACGAGCATATATTTGCATATAACCGATAAAGAAAAGCGCGAAGCAGTCAAACTGCTATCTAATGGGAATAACAACGACTCTTAGAACTTTTGGCGTAGTATATACTATTATATCATTGTTAGTTGCTGTTATACATGTTTATTCATAATTATGCTAATCTTCACATGCTTTGTATTATTTAGTAATTCTTTATACAGTGCATTCAGATAATGATTGTATATACTACTCATTACTTGTTTATTCTATAAAAAATTAGGAATTTGACACCAATCACGTTCAAAATGTATAGCCGTTTCCATTACTTCTCACGTTACTCTTAAGTTGGCTTTTCAAACAACCTACAACCCACAACAAACCGAATGTCGTTCTCGACCTCTCGATTACCCGATTCTCGTGATTTTCGTTGCAAGCGTCGCATCACCAATTGTCGTGACTCGAATCTCGGATCTCGATTTAAAAAGGTTACACCCTTCACAAATACTCAAAGTTCTCACATAGGTTACAATTGTATATGAAACAACGCCAAAACGATAAAATACAGTGAGGAGAGGATAAAATGAAATCTTTTCATGCTTACCGAAATGATTTTTTTGAACTGTATTCAGAGGGAAAAATTGCCCGAGCTCTTAACTTAGCAGATGAAATTGAAGTCGCCTATCCAGACATGGCGTACAAAACGAAATTCTGGAAGGCACGGCTTTATTCTGTAATTAACGAAAAAGCGCTGGCGATAAAGGCTCTTCAGGAAATGAACAATATGGGATATTGGCTATCTCCCTCAGTGCTTCAGCGCAGCAGTGATCTTGAAAACATAAAGGAGGAGCCAGAATTCCATGAAATACTAAACTCTTTTAAGGAAAGCCAAGTTGAAGCCATGAAACATTCAGCACCTTTAAAGCTGGAATTTGTTCCCTCCGGTAGTTCCCAAAATAAACTCCCTTTGATAGTTACCCTTCACTGGAGATTGGGAAATGCCGAGGAATTTTCTGCTTTCTGGAAAGGAGCTGCCCAAAGCGGAAAGGCAAGGGTGCTTTCCCTCCAATCCTCGCAACAAGCTGGTACAGCCTTATACTGCTGGGATAACGTCGAAATCTCAAAAAAAGAGGTTAGTGAGCAGGTCGAAGAATATCTAGGTATACACTCCTCTAAGATCAGTCAGCTCATTCTAAGCGGTGCATCTCAGGGAGCTCGTCTGGCATTTGAACTTGCTTTTGAAGGTGAGTTAACCCCTGAAAAGCTCGTACTCGTTGCACCTGCATTTAGAGATATGGATTATGCCAGAGAGTTGATTGAAAAAAGAAAAGGCAATTTCAAGATATATATAATTATTGGTGAAAAAGATCGTCTCTTCTTTAAAAACGCTAATTCAATAAAGGAAATGCTTGCAGAAAATAATATTCCCTGCGAAATGAAAGTTTACCCAAATATGGGGCATACTTTCCCGGACGATTTCGATAAAGTTTTGCTGGATATATTGGACGAATGATAAACCACATTACTTCCATAACTTTTTCAAGGCCATTCACACCACTCGACAAATACTCACAATTTTCACACAGACCATGAGAAAAATCTGCACATAAACGTATTGGGATTTTTCATTCATATAAAAATACCGGGGAAAACCCCGGTATTATTCTTTTGTTTTTCTTTTAACTTCATGACCACCAAACTTGTTTCTTTGTAATGCTAAAAGTTTTAAAAAAAGCGGTTCCTCTTTTTGAGACAAAAACCTAATCAACAAAGACTGTATAATTCCAAAAGCGGGTATTTTGTATTCAATAGCTGTTTCGGCAGCCCAGCGACCTTCACCGGAATCAGGAACACAAGGGAGGGTATCTTCAAGATCTTTCTTATTTGATTCTGACTCAAGTAGCATTTCCAGCAAGAAAGAACTTACTATGCTTCCGTGGTTCCAAGCTTCATATATTTCCAAAGTATTGAGGTCTTCAAATGGGCCTTCATGTAGAAGCTGTGCTCCTTCTGCAAGAGCTTCCATCATTGCATATTCGATTGCGTTATGAACCATTTTCACATAGTGGCCCCTTCCGTATCCTCCTGTGTATACAAATCCCTTTTCACAGGTTAGAGCTAAAAAAACAGGTTTAAGATAATCCACGGCACTTTTATCACCGCCCGCCATAATGCAGTACCCATTTTTCAGCCCATGGATTCCTCCACTAACTCCCGCATCAACAAATCTCACGCCTTTTTTTGCAAATTTCTCTCCCCATTCTATGCTTTCTTTATAGTGAGAGTTTCCACAATCCACAACGATATCCTCTGGATCCATTTTTTCGAAAAGCTCATTTAAGACTTCATTAGTAGCTTTACCTGAAGGTACTACCGAAAGGACAATCTTTGGTTTTCCTATTGAATACAGAACTTCTTCAATGCTTCTTTTCGTATCTATTTGCGAAGCTTTTGCTCTTTCACACGCTTTAGAATCGCTATCATAAGCTACAACTTCAATTCCGTGTTTCTTTAATCTTAGAGACATATTGAATCCCATTTTTCCAAGACCAATAATTCCGATTCTCATCTACAACTCCTCCTATTAATTTTACTCAAGACCCCTTATATCTTTCCCGAAATTTATATCAGATGGTGATATGGAGTAGGGTATTGTTTCATTAAATTTCACAGTTATAGAATTCTCATCGAGCATATAAGAATTATAATCAAGGGTCAAGTTTTCGTTGAGCTCAATTTCGCCTCTGATTTCAGAACCTATATATTCGACGTATTTTATCCTTCCCTTTCCCGTATTTGCCATATTATCAGATTTGCCAAGGTGGATGCGCTGTGGCCTTATTGAAACCCATACTTTATCACCGGGCTTTACAGCTTCTCCATTTTTTGAAGCTTTGAATTCTATTCCGTTAACGTATAAAAAGACTTTGCTGTCTTTAACTGACTTAACTTCTCCATAAACAACGTTTGAACGGCCTATGAAGCTTGCAACAAAGTCATTTTGGGGGTTCAGGTAAATTTCTTGTGGGGTTCCGGATTGCATTAATTCACCTTTGCGCATTACAAAAATTTTGTCTGAAATAGACATCGCTTCTTCTTGGTCATGAGTCACAAAGACAGCTGTTATACCAAGCTGTTGTTGAATTTTCCTTATTTCCTTCCTTATTTTCAGTCTCAATGCAGCATCAAGGTTTGATAATGGTTCATCAAGAAGCAGGACATCTGGGTTGATAATCAAAGCTCTTGCTAATGCAACTCTCTGCTGTTGACCACCAGACAATTGAGATGGTAGTCTCTTCTCATAGCCTGTCAGCCCCACTATTTTTATGTATTCAGCAACTTTTTTCTCAATCTCATCTTTCTTCATCTTTTTTATTTTCAGACCATACGCAATATTATCTTTCACAGTCATCGTAGGAAAAACCGCGTAGTCCTGAAAAACTATGCCTATATTTCTTCGTTGGGGAGGAACATCGTTGATCAATCTGCCCCTTATATATATGTCGCCAACGGTCTGCTTTTCAAAGCCGGCAATCATTCTAAGTAAAGTTGTTTTTCCACAACCAGATGGCCCTAAAAGCGACACTAATTGGCCTTTTTCGATAGAGATGCTAAGATCTTTAACTGCAACTGTCTGATCAAACTTTTTAGTTAGATTTTTAATAACTATATCACTCATACCTCAATGCATCCTTTCTTGCCAGATTATTTGATATCGCAGTGCCTATACCAACTATCACCATCAGAAGAACTGCCATTGCTGAAGCCCTTGCGGTAAACCCTTCATCGACATAGTAAGCAATGTACAAAGACATATTCTGCCAACCAGGCGGATAAATTATCAATGCCGAAGATAACTCGGTAACCACTTTTACAATACCTATTACTATCGCTGAAAAAACAGCTGGCCTTATTTGCGGGAACACTACACTTGTGAATGCTTTGAACTTACTTGCTCCAAGACTAAAAGCAGCCTCTTCTTGCTTATCATCCACCTTGGCAAAACCAGCTTCTATTGTCTTCAAAACAAAAGGAAGTCTTCTGACGCTTAAAGCTATTATGAGAAGTAATACCGAGGATGAAAGATCCATGCCAAATATACTTGCTTTAGAATAAGTCTGGATAAGACTAATACCTATAACAACACCTGGTAAAACGAAGGGAAGGAGCGTGAAATAGTTGAACCATCTAAGGCGCTTTTCACTATTGAACATATTTCCAAACACAATTCCAAGCAAAACAATTATCGGTGTAACCGAAAATATTAGAATCATGGTATTTCTGATCGGCAACCAATCCGAAAGAACCTGTCTGTAATTATTCAGTGTAAATTTTGCTGGAAGCCAATTATAGGCCCAGAAAGTCCCAAATGAATTTATCACGATAGCCACATAAGGAAGGAGGAAAACAATGGTTATCAAAGCCACTATAAAAGTCCCCCATCTTTTTACCGATGGTATATCATATTCCATAATTCCGACCCTAAACTTGTTCTTTACATTTGTAAGCTTCATGAGCTTATTCACAAAAAATAGCAATGCAAAAGCTATCATTAGGACCCAAGCGCTAAATATTAGAGGTATTCTATCATCACCAAGATATGATATGAAGTTTGAATATATTTCTATTGAAAGCACTTTATAACTTCCGCCAATTATCAGCGGCCCACCTATGTCACCCATGGAAGTCAGGAAAACCATCAACCCACCTAACAATATATGTGGATATATATTTGGCAAAACTATCGAGTATTGGGTTTTAAAGGTTCCGGTTCCCATGGATTGAGCAGCTTCTTCAATATGTTTTGGAACAGTTCTTAAACCGGAAATTATTATCAACAATGCATAAGGTATTGTGTGGAGTGTCTGGGTAATCACAAGTCCGCCTAATCCATATATAGAAGGCAGTTGAATACCTATCTTTCTCAAAGCCATTGTTATCACACCACTTCGGCCAAGGAGAATAATAGTTGCGAAACTTGATATAAATGCCGGTGTGATAAGCGGTATCGTGAGCAAGCCAACCCAGAGATTTGCAAACTTAACTTTAAATTTCACAATCAAAAATGCAAGTGGGGTAGCAATAATTATTGTGGTGAGGGTTGTTAATATAGCTAGTTTTAGGGTATTCCAGGTTATTTTAATCATATACGGGAAAAAATCTCTGGGTAAAGGTCTAGTACTGTTAAACAGAGTGCTTACAGACTCTGTAAGAAGTTTGAAAACAGGTATTACTAGAAAAAATGTCAGGAAAGCTATGCCAATTATGTAGAACAAGGTCATCCAGGGAAAAGTAAATCTATCTCGATTAATAATCCGTGTTTTCAAGTTAATCAACTCCGAATTGAATTTTGTCGAATGAGTAAAAATATCCCCATGCTCCTTCATAAGAGCATGGGGCAGAAGATTATATTATTTAGATCTAATATATTCTCCAAATTTTTCTTGCATAATTGGTCTTACTTCATTTGCAAAGTCAGAATCTGGAAGTATTAGATTTTCAACAGTGCTGGCTACAGCCTCAAGAGAGAAAGGTTCACTAGGATCTATAACACCCTTTTTGACTGGTGTATAAAGGTATTTAGAACCTTCCTTCTGCATCTGGTCACTGAGTATGAAATCAATAAACTTCTTTGCTAACTCTGGATGCTTTGCCCCTTTAACTATACCCATTGCGTTGTCAGCAATCATACTTCCATCACTTGGGTAAACAAAATCAACCGGATAACCCTGCATCTTATATACAAATACAGGTCTGCTCAAACAAAGAGCTATTGCAAATTCTCCCTTTGCAGTTAACGAATAAATTTTTGAACTTGAATTCGAATAGTAAGGAATGTTCTTATCAATCTCATCCCACAATTTCCAGCCTTCTTCCTGGCCATATGCTTGCATAACAGTCATTACAACCGTTACCGCAGTTGATGACTTAAGAGGGTTCGGAGCAATTATTTGACCCTTGTAAATAGGATTTGTTAGGTCTTTAAAGGATTTAGGTACTGGAAGTCCCAGGGCATCCAAAACCTGTTTGTTTATCATAAATCCTGAGAACATCATTGACCATACATGGTAATATCCTTCAGGATCACTTAATCTCAGTTGATTTTCTCCAACAGATATCACAGGTTCGAAATTTGCAACATTTGGAAAATAAGGTTCAAGGAGCCCTTTAGATTTAGCGTACTCATAATTCAGAGAAGCACCTGAATGAACTACATCAGCCTGTGGATTGTCCTTTTCAGCTTCAAGCTTTTTCAGCATTGCTTCAGTCCCACCAGGGTTGATTACATGTACTATAACACCTGGATTTGCCTTTTCAAATTCACGTTTCATTGCTTCAGCATATTCTGCGAAAATTGTGCTGTAAACAACCAGCTCTTCAGCAAGAATTGAGACACTCATTAACACTAAAACTAGAACAATAAGAACAGAAACTTTGTTCCTGAGCAAAACCGCCACCTCCCAATTTGGAATAAATTAGATATACTACTTCTTGAGCTTAGAAACCGCTAATTTGCTTCTATTAAGAGCCTTTGTTGAATAATCAACATTTTTCACAGCAAGGCACGTGTATATACTGTCCAAAATCGTTAGCTGGGCAATTCTTGAGGTCATCGCATCAGTTCTGAACCTCATTTCTCGTGTAAAAGTGCTGAGACAGACGGTAACTTTACGTGCAATTGTAGAATGGGGATTTCCGGTGATACCCACAACTTTTATCCCATTTTCGAGGGCCTGATCAACAAGTTCTATTAATTCTTTGGTTTCACCACTATGTGAAATCACTACAAATAAATCATCTGGACCACATTGTGCAAGTTGCATAGCATTAATATGGCTATCGTTAGAAAAGATAGATTTTTTACCTATTCGGACAAACTTATGGTATGCATCCAAAGCTACAGCGGCAGACGCTCCATATCCAAAGAAAATAACAAAAGACGCTTTGCTGAAAAGCTCAACAGCCTTTTCAAGAGCTTTGATATCGAGTTTTTTCAAAGAATCAAGAACAGCTCTTGCAGAAGCTTTAAAGGTTTTTTCAACAATCGAATTCACATCATCATCAAGGCTAACATCCTCATACAACAGCTGCACCGGGTCATTTGCTATATTCTGGGCAAGAAGAACTTTAAACTGTTGAAAACTTTCAAGGTCTATTTTCCGATAAAATTTGACCACAGAAGCTTCGCTTTTTGCACCTACTTCATTACATAAATCACTTATCGAAAGCTCAAGAACCTTTTGCGGTTTTTTCATCACGTAGTCTGCTATTTTTTTCTCGGTTTTCGTGAAAGAATCATATACATCTATAATTTTGTCAAAAATCATATAATCACCTTCAATAAAATTATTTTATTTTCACTTCATATATTCAATAAATAAAAAAATTTTATTTTATAATATCATATTTCCTGAATAATAAAAAAACTCTCATTTGCAATTAGAACTGAATAAAATCATATATGTCCAAATAAGAAGTATTTTCTTCAAATTGGGAAATTTCATATAGTCAATGGCTTAACATACTTATCAGGAAGGAAATGCTGGCAGAGAAAAACATTCCCTGCGAAATGAAAGTTTACCCAAATATGGGGCATACTTTCCCGGACGATTTCGATAAAGTTTTGTTGGATATATTGGACGAATGATAAACCAAATTACTTCCATAACTTTTTCAAGGCCATTCACACCACTCGACAAATATTCACAGTTTTCACATTGGTCACAGGAGGGACAGATGGAAGCTATAAAAACTGTCTTGTAGAAGTAGACATCGATAAACCTAAATAAAGAAAAATTCCTAATTGTATACACCATACATATCATAAACGTTAAGGATGGTGTATAAAAATGAGAATGAAAACAATTGATAAAATAACAAAAATCTGAAAAGCTTCTCGAAACAAATTTTGCTATATAGATCTGGAATATTGACTTCACTAGAAAACAGTATATATTCAATACCCAAACTATGCACTTAGCTAAATAAACCCAGAGAGAAAACAAAAGAACGATTCGGGATCACAAAAAAATAAAGCAAATAGGGAAAATAAAGCTTTTTCCAGATGATGTTGTTCTATCTGCCGTTCAATGAATTCTCTGAATCCCATCCGGTCTTTGACATTCAAATAGTATCTCGCTATCATCATGGCTGTGAAGTAGAGAGCTACAAGCTCCGTGTGCTTTTCAGTGGAACGCTGTGAGTAAACCTGTGTTTTCAGCCCCAATAGACCTTTTGCCTGCTTGAAGTATTCCTCCACAGTCTCTCTTTTGCTGTAATGATTGAGTATCTCATACTCTGTCATGTTCGTGTCGCTGCAAAGAATGATTCTCGTTTCGTCAGCGCTATTGTCAATGACTATCTTTACCTTTGCTTGGTAGCTCGGAACTCTCGCAGTAAATGATGTGATGCCCTTTGTTTTCTTCTTGAGCTTTGAAAGCAAGAAGCTTTTTCCGTCAATCACAACCTTGAGATTGGTTCTCAGCCTGCCGATTATAGTCGAAGCAGAATTGACAACCTTTGCAAATATCCTGCTGCACATAATGGCTCCATCCACAAGGACAATGTTGTTTTCAAGCTTCGGGTACTCAAGAATGGAGATGAGCTGACCTGTGAAATCGCCCTTTGTTCTTTCTCTTGTAACCAGGGGAAAAAACAGTCCGTTCTTTACATATAGTACAGATGAGATAAGCGAGATACTGTTTATTACCTTCTCTGCTGTGGAAGAGTAATACTTGCCAAGGTTTTCTATCTTTGAGCCATATCTCTCAACAACGGTCTCATCCAATATGATGTACTTGGGTTCAAGACCATTGTTAGAAAGAAAGCTCTGGATGAAATTCAACCTGCTGCCTGTAAGCTCTTCAGTGGTAACCCTGGTATTTGAAAGCATTCGTGAGAAAGATGACTGAGAATGCCCCATTTTCCTACCGATTGAACTGAGGCTTTTGAAATGAGATATGGCAAGGCCCCTGGTGTAATCAAGCAGCAGTGTTTTGTGTTCAGACCTGGGAAAAGAAATCTCTTCACACACAGAGTTTAGAAGTTGTGGTATATTAGTTGTGGGCATGGGAAACCTCCATATGTTGTGTTTGGCTTCACAACTAATTTACTAGGTTCCCATGCCTTTTTCAATGACCTATATTTCCCT
>NZ_JFHK01000030.1 GCF_001636545.1 Kosmotoga arenicorallina S304
GCTTCCTAATTTCACTGCTTCGATTCTGCGTAAATACTTCCTGACGGTGTTCCGGGATATCCCGGTGAGTCTTGTTCCCTCACGAATAGAACAATATTCCTGATAGAGCCGTTGAATCTCTCTGACCTCGTACACGTTTTTCACCCCTCGTATACCTCCTTGAGCAGATTGTTTCTATTATCTCGCTCAAGAAGGTCTTTTTTTCCGGGGGGTAACGGGTCAATTTTCTATGGCCCTGGGGGGTCAATTTTATTTGACCACATACAAGGAATAAAACCTTCCCTGCCAGAGATGCCCTGTTCTATGATGTTTTCGATTAAAATACTGTGAGTATCTCATATGAGCGTACTTAAAAGTCATGGCTAGAGAATCTTCTTTTTCAGGAACAGCGATGAAATGAACATGATTGGTCATGAGGCAATACGCATATATCTTGAGCCCATACTTGGTTGAATATTCCTTAATGAGTTCAAGGTACTTTACTCTATCTTCAGGATCCTCAAAAACACTTTGACGATAATTACCTCTTTGCGTTACATGATGAGCAATACCTTCAAGAACAATCCTCGCGCTCCTTGGCATCTCATCACCACCTAACAACCAAGATACTCGATCATATCATAAAAATGGTGTCTGTCCCTATTTTTCAACCTGTCCCTATTTTTCAACGAGTTCACAGCAACTAGGAATTTGTTTTCAAATACTGGTGTTTATTCATATTTTTCAGAAGAAGCTACAGAAAAAGAGTTGCTTTGAATACCTGAAATGAGTAGCGGGTCATTTCCTTATGGCCCCACCGGGTCAATAAGCTATTGACTTTATACACCTACTATTTTTTGAAACTATAAAAATCTACTTAAGTCGCTAGTTATAACCCGTTTGAGAGCAATTCTAAACATTCACTCTTTAAAATTCCATACCATAATAGATCCACATATTCTCCTTCTTTAAAAACATGTCTCCTCAAGATTCCCTCTTTCCTGAATCCAATCCTTTCATAGAAATTAATAGCTCTTAAATTGGTTGATAGCACATTGAGATATACTCTTTCTAAGTTGATTGTTAAAAATGCATACTTTAATATCGCTAAGGAGGCAGCTTTTGCATATCCTTTCCCCATGTTTTTTTTGTCAGTGATGACTATTGCATATTCAGCATTTCGATCTATCCAATTGATATTTTTTAAACTAATCACACCAATGAACTCTTTGGGCTCAAGCTTTTCTATTACCAAATGAATATTATTTGGATCACCTTCTAATTGAGAGTTTAAGAACTTCTTTGTCTTCTCAATGCTACCTGGAAGTCTTGAAAAAACGAAAAAGCTTGCAATTTCGGGTTTGTTAGTCCAATTATAGAGGTTGTAAATGTCTTCTGGTTCTAGCTGTCTAAGGATCATTTCAGGTTTTTCAGTTTTTAAAAGCATATTTCCACCTCTGATCTTTTGGAAATACAATTGCTGTATTTTACCAAATTTTCAATTATGAAGGTAGAGTATTAATAATAAACTTTAGCTTTTTCGATCATCGTTCATCGTACCATTTTTTCATAAATTCTTGATATTCCTTGTCGTTATTTAGTATCTTCCTCCACCATGATTCATTGTTCACATACCATTCTATTGTCTCTTCTAAATTAGTCTCAAAATCCCATTCTGGAGTATATCCAAGCTCGGTTCTGATTTTTGTATCATTTAGCGAGTATCTAATATCGTGGCCCGGTCTATCTTTAACAAATTTTATTAAGTTTTTGGGTTTACCCAATTTTTCAAGTATTTTTTCTACGATCCATATATTTTCACGTTCATTTCCGCCAGCTATATTATAAACTTCCCCAATTCTTCCTTTTTCTAAGACAAGATGAATAGCTCTTACTGTATCTTTGACAAAAAGCCAGTCTCTGACTTGCTTTCCATCGCCATATACGGGTAGATACTCATTTTTAAGAGCTCTTATAATCATCACAGGAATCAGTTTTTCTGGATATTGGAAGGGGCCAAAATTGTTGGATGGACGAACAATATTAACTGGTAAACCGTAAGTTTGATTGTACGCGTAAACAAGACGATCGGCAGCTGCTTTACTTGCTGAATACGGATTTCTAGGATTTATAGGATCTTTTTCAGTGAAACTGTGATCTTTTGCGACACCATAAACTTCATCTGTTGAGATATGTAAAAACTTCTTGAACCTATCACTTTTTTTGGCAGCTTCAAGAAGAACATAAGTACCATATACATCAGTCTTTATAAAACGGTCAGGATCAAGGATAGATCTATCCACATGAGTCTCGGCTGAAAAATTGACAACCATATCAGAAATGCTTACAAGATTTCTTACGATATTGGGATCATCAATACTTCCGAAAACAAATACCAGCTTATGTTTATTTAAAGCGTCTTCAATTACTCTATCGAAATCATTATGATGTAATGTGATATGCTGATATTCTTTCAATTTGAAATTTAGTCTTTCAATATTTTCTGAAGCATTAAAAACGGGTTTAACATCACCAAAAAGATTAAAAGAAACTGTTTCAAGCCTTGTATGTTTCAATGGGACAAAAAGTTTTTCCTTTGAAATGTATTCCTTGAGATTATCAAGATTTCCCGCATATGTAAGTGCATCAAGAACTATAACTCTGTAATTTTCTTGTTTAAGAATGTACTTAACGAAATTGCTACCAATAAATCCGGCACCACCAGTAATAAGAATAGTTTTCATTATTCTCAGCTCCCTTTTATTGATAAGCGTTTTTTAAACTTGCTAATATCACCCTTGTAAAAAAGCAAAATAACCGTAAGACATATAAATGACACTATGCTCCGTATAATTATATTTGAATTTAACCAAACTTTTGATAAGAAAAAAAACAGTAGTTATTCCAGAAACAACCAGAAATTTCCAATGTATTTTCAATAACTTTTTCATAGAGGCCAAAACAGACACTGTTATAACCGAACTTAAATAGCCAAGAAGCGTTGCAATCGCTGCTCCTTCAATACCGAGAATAGGGATAAGAAAGTAGTTCAACACTACATTTAGTCCTGCTCCAACCGCCAGAGATATGGTTACCCAATAGCTTTTTTTGACTATCAACAACTGACTGGCTGATGTTTGAAAGAGCATCAACAATAGTGGTGAGAGGAATAAGTAAGGAGTAACAACATGGCCTGTTACATAATCACCTGTAAAGAGAATTTTAAATACTAAAGGAATCAACGGCATTATCAGAATTATTGTAAGCATGGAGATGACACCAAGATATTCAAATACCATTGAAACTATCTCTGGGTGGTCCTTATCTTTCATAGTCGAATAATTGAAATAACTCCATCCGCCAACAAAGCCAGTATATATCAATTGACTCACTTGGGCCATTCTGGCACCTACTGCGTAAATTCCGTTGTATGAAGTTCCAATCATATTTGAAATCATAATTCTATCAAATGAAGAAAAGATCCAGTATATAAGAAACGTAGGTATCAATGGAACTCCTATTTTCATCATATCCTTTATCAGCCTAGTATTGATGCGTTTAAAACTAAACCACGAATAATTGAGTTTCCAAAAAACTAGTAATCTAAAAAGAGCACTCGAAAATCCTCCAATTATAAGACCAAACAAAGGATCGACTAGTAGTATAAAAGCAACACTAATGCTATAGCTTATTACGGGCCCCACAATATTCATAATTACAAACACGCGACGCTTATTTTGCATCCTTGTAGGGGCCATAATTATAGAGCCAAGTGAGCTTATTGTAGTTTGAATTCCCATTAGCATTATCCAGATTTGGTATTTATCTGTTGAGAAAAGCAATTTAGATAACTCTGAGCTGAAAATTACAATAAAAAGTCCTGTTAGAGTACTACTAAGTAAAACCACAAAAAGTGAACTCGAACAAACGGCAATCTTATGATCTTTGTCTTCATCGTCAAAGAACATTCTGAACATTGCGTCATACATCCCAAGAACTGCAAATGCAGACCCAAAAGAAACCAAAACACGAAGAAGATCAGAAATACCATAAATTGAGGTATCAGGAACAAGTCTCGTGATGATTGGGAGCATTATAAGAGGAATCGCTTTGCCGATAACCCCAACTAGTCCATATACAAGAAAATTTTCTATAAATAACTTAGCCCTACTCATTACGATTGTTCTATCCCCATCTTATTGAAGTAGTTTTCATACATTATTTTGTTGGCCAAGTAATAAGATTCAAAGGTACCAGTGTCCATCCATCTGCCTTTAACAAAGTCATACTCGAGTTCCCCAAGTTCGATGTACTTATTATTCACACTGGTAATTTCGTATTCTCCTCGTGCAGAAGGTTTTATATGATCGATAATATCGAAAACTCTGGTGTCATATATATAGGCTCCAACAACTGCGTAATTACTTTTGGGATTCTCTGGTTTCTCCTGAATTTCAATAACCTTGCGCTCATCAAGAGCAGCCACACCAAATCGCTGTGGATTGGAAACTTTAACAAGTAGTACTCTTGCTCCCTTTCCCTTCTGAATTGAATTGTAATTCTTCACAAAATAATCAATTGGCTTCTCAAAAATATTATCTCCGAGTATTACGAGCATATTTTCGTTACTAGCAAACTCTCTGGCGAGCCTAAGTGCATCAGCAATCCCTTTTGCCTCATCCTGGACTTTATAGGCAAATCTTAAACCGAATTCACTTCCGCTTCCAAGGAGGTTTACCATATCTCCCATGTGCTCGGTGCTAGTTATAATAAGAACATCCTTAATTCCACATGCTTGCATATTTCTAATAGGGTTATAAATCATTGGCTCTGGTCCAACTGGCAAAAGATGTTTATTTAGAGATTTGGTTAAAGGATAGAGTCTGGTTCCTTTTCCACCAGCAAGTATAACCCCTTTCACAATTTCACCCCCTAAATTCATTCAACTTCCCTATCACATAGTTTATTTCCTCATCAGTCATGCCGTTGTATAATGGCAGGCTGAGTATAGTATTAGCATATTCCTCGGTAATTGGGAAATCTCCTTTTTTGTACCCAAGTCTTTGATAAGCCTCGGAAAGATGTGGTGGAATCGGATAGTGTATCTTGGTATCTATGCCATTATCTTTGAGAAAAGCTTGAAGTTTGTCTCTTTGATTGCACTTAATCACGAATAAATGCCAAACATGCTTACAGTTCTGTGAGACCTTTGGTAATTCAATTAATGGATTTTTTATCTCTGTTAAATAACGTTCTGCTATTATTCTTCTTTCCTGTTCAAGTTCATTTATATGTCTGAGTTTTACTCTCAAAACAGCTGCTTGAAGTTCGTCAAGTCTGGAATTAATCCCCTCTATCTCGTGATAGTATTTCTTTATACTTCCATAATTCCTAAGCATCCTCACCTTCTCAGCTAATTTCTCACTATTGGTTACTATCGCTCCAGCATCTCCAAATGCACCAAGGTTTTTAGTAGGGAAGAAACTAAAACAATTAATATCACCAAATGTTCCAATATTCCTTCCATTTACAATCGCACCATGCGCTTGAGCGCAATCTTCAACGACATATAAATTGTGTTCTCTAGCTATCTCCATAATTTCTTCCATTCTTGCCGGTTGGCCATATAAGTGGACTGGAAGAATAGCTTTCGCCTTTGAAGTTATTGCGGCCTTAATTTTTGAAGGGTCAATGTTGAAAAACTCATCTGGTTCTACAAACACTGGAGTTGCTCCATTTTCTGTAACTCCTAAAATAGAAGCAATATATGTATTTGCTGGAGCAATCACTTCATCCCCTTTGCCAATTCCCAAAGCTCGAATAGCAAGAATAAGAGCATCAAGTCCAGAATTTACCCCAACACAATGTTTCATTCCAACGTATTCTGCAAATTCCTCTTCGAAGCGTTTAACTTGCTTCCCTAGAATATACCATCCAGAATCAAGAACTTCTAAAACGGCTTTATCATATTCTTCCTTGAACATCAAGTATTGAGGTTTCAATATATTGAAATGAATGTTCATTTCCAATACCCCTCCTTAACAAGTCTAATGAATTCATCGTAATTTCTTATGTAATCTGATTCATCGTAGTAATCTGAAGCAAGAACAAGAAGTACACTATGGTCCTTTAGCCATTTCATTGTATGCCAAATTCCTGGACCAACATATAATCCTTTCGAAGGGTTATCCAAAACAGTGTATCCTTTCTTCTTGCCATCATTATACATAATTTCAATAGCTCCATAGACACATACAAGAATCTGCTTGAGAACCTTGTGGGCATGGTGACCACGAACAGTCCCGACAGGTACACCATATATATAATAAATGCGTTTAAAATCAAAAAGTTTAGCATTTTTAGACTCGATAACAGATAATACGCCTTCTTTTGCTTTAATTGTTTGTATTGAAATGCCATAAATTTTACCAATCATATTTTCACACCCTTTTTTGTAATGCTCCCTGAAAAACTGGACAAAAA
>NZ_JFHK01000031.1 GCF_001636545.1 Kosmotoga arenicorallina S304
ATTCTTCAGGGAAGCAGTATATATATGCCCCGACAACAGCATAATCACTTTTTGGATTCTCTGGTTTTTCTTGTATCTCCACTACTTTCTGCTCATCCAGCGCAGCTATTCCAAATCTCTGTGGATCGGAGACCTTCACAAGCAGAATTCTTGCTCCTTTACCTTTCTGTAAGTTCTCATAATTCTTGACAAAATAATCAATAGGCTGTTCGAATATATTGTCTTCAAGAATTACCAGGATATTCTCAGTACCTGCGAACTCTCTAGCAAGCCTAAGTGCATCTGCAATACCTTTTGCTTCATCTTGTACTTTATAGGCAAATCTAAGACCAAAATCCGAACCACTTCCCAGGAGATTAACCATATCACCCATGTGTTCTGTGCTTGTCACTATTAGGACATCTTTGATCCCACTTGCTTGCATATTGCGGATAGGATTATAGATCATAGGTTCCGATCTCACCGGAAGTAAATGCTTATTCAGAGACTTAGTAAGAGGATAAAGCCTTGTTCCTTTTCCACCAGCTAGTATGACACCCCTCATATACTCACCTCTTTGAACGCATTTATCTTTTCTATTACGTAGTCAAATTCTTCATTTGTCATGCCGTTATATAAGGGTAATGTATCTGAGTTCCTATACCATTATCTGAAAGATACTTCTGGAGTTCATCTCGCTGCTCGCATTTCGCAACGAAAAGGTGCCAGACGTGATTAAAGTTTTCTTTGACCTTCGGCAATTCTACTAGAGGGTTTATTATCTCCCGTAGGTACTTCTCAGCGACTCTTTTGCGATCTTCTTCGAGTTCTGTGTTATGTGTTTAAGTTTCACACTTAATAAAGCCGCCTGCAATTCGTCGAGCCTGGAATTCACACCTTCGATCTCGTGGTAGTACTTCTTAATGCTTCCATAGTTTCTAAGCAGACGAACTTTCTCTGCAAGTTCTTCATTATTAGTGACAATTGCACCTGCATCACCAAAGGCTCCTAGGTTCTTTGTGGGGAAGAAACTGAAACAGCTAATATTACCAAATGTTCCGATATTCCTTCCATTTATCGTTGCGCCAAGAGCCTGCGCACAATCTTCAACAACGTACAACCCGTATCTCTTCGCAATTATCATTATTTCTTCCATCCTAGCAGGCTGACCATAAAGATGAACAGGAAGAATAGCCTTTGTTCTTTTTATAATTGCGTCTTCTACTATTGCGGGATCAATGTTATAAAATTCGTCTGGTTCAACGAATACAGGAGTTGCTCTATTTTCTGTAACTCCAAGAACCGAAGCAATATACATGTTAGCGGGAACGATTACTTCATCTTTTTCACCAATTCCTAGGGCTCTAAAGGCAAGTATAAGGGCATCCAAACCGGAATTGACTCCGACGCAATAGTTCATTCCCACATATTCTGCAAATTCTCGCTCGAATTAACTAACTTTTTTCCCGAGAATATACTAACCAGAATCAAGAACCTTAAGAGCTGCCTTATCAAACTCTTCTTTGAACATAAGATACTGGGTCTCAGAACATTGAAAGGTACTTTCATCTCTTCCAGTAACCCTCCTTTACAAGTCTGACAAACTCATCATAATCACGAATATAATCAGATTCATCGTAGTATTCAGATGCAAGTATTAGTAAAACACTATCATCTTTTAACCATTTCATTGTATGCCATTTTCCAGGACCAATATATAACCCTTTTGCCGGATCATTCAGAACGATATATTCCTTATTCTCTCCATCATAGCACACGATCTCAATGGCGCCATACATACAAACTAGCAACTGCTTCAGATCCTTATGGGCATGATGACTGCGGGTAATACCTTCCATTACTCCATAGATGTAGTAAATTCGCTTGAAAACAAAAGGGATATCTCTATACGCTTCGAAAAACACAAGCGAACCAAGTTCCGGCGGTTTTGCTGTTCTTTTTTTAGATTCAACAAAGTTGTCAAAACACCTCACTCCTCTTTCAAAAATCAGGTCTCTTTTATTTTGTATAGAATACACGCGTTCATTATTAAAGCAATTATAATGGAGATAATCCTAGCTAGAACGATGCCAATGATTTGCAACTTTAAAACTAAGATATAAGATAACAGAATATAAAAGGTTAAAAAGAAAAAGTCAACTGTCAATAGCGCTTTTTTCGAGAAGAACCTAAGGGCAAAGACTTTCTCTATTATCAAAGCACTGTAAATCGAGCTTGCTATAGATAAAGGCAAGAAAAACATCTTGGCTGCTGTATAGTAATTATTATAAAATAGGCTAACATATATAGCTGAAAATAAATAGTTTAGTGCTGTGAGAAGAATCACTAGCATTGATATTGCTATCGCAATTTCAGTTTTCTTTTTGTTAAACGCATTAATCTTAATATTAGCAACATAACTTAAAAGTACACCAGAAAATGAAGAAAAAACCAACGTTGTCAATTTTGTAGGACTTGATGCTACAAAATAAACAGACAACTTTTCAGGACCACTAATTTGATTGAGTATAATCCTGTCAGCGTACAGCTGAACTTGACTCATGAGTATTAAACTGACTAGGGTAATATATTCAAGTGATAACTGTTTGAAATTTTTTATTCGTAATCTTTCTTTCCACATGTTAGTTTTGAACAGTATAAATAGAGTAGCTAGTAACTCTCCCATGAGCAGAATATAGTACCATTCGCAATTAGTTAAGTAGAACAACAACATTCCAAGTGCGTATCCAGATGACTGAACAAGATTACTTATGAATATTTCTCTATACCTTAGTGATATTCTTAGTTCTACGCTATAATACACCCTGAAAATCCCCAGAAACAAGACCAAGGTTAGAATTTTAAAATTGAGCCCCATTTCCGCTTGGCCATGGATATAGATTGTGAAAATCACAAGTGAAATTATCACCGTAGAAACAAACAGGATTTGATATCCATCTAGCCATTTTTTCGTGTTATTTCTAAGCCGTAAATTGTTCAGCGAGTTTCCTGTAACGCCAATAAACATATTCATGATAGTATATACGAATATGATTTCTCCAAAACTCTTTGGAGAGTTTGTATTATTTAATGATGGAAAAATCCACAGCTGGATTGTTGCTGTTACAACTACAGTGGCTAGTAAGTTCAACCCAGTGTTGAAAATGAACCTTCTATATTTTCTTACATAGTGAATCATTGTACACTCTTTTTCGCTATATTAATGTAATGATATTCTTCACTTGCCATGATGGATCTTTCTCTATAATCTTGAAAATTCGATTTTTCAAGAACATGCAGTATTCCATCTTTTATCGACTCAGGTGATATTTCATCTAGCAAATATCCATTTCCATTTTTGGTCAAATAGCGTCCTTGAGGAGTATCCGCTAATACCAATGGTATACCAGCACAAATTGCTTCAATGAATGTGTTCGACAGGCTGCCAGGTTGGAGTAGCAGATCCCCTCCGACGAGTAATTCTTTGAGTTTTGAAGCGTTTTTCCACCCAAGATATATTATCCTATTATCCCTTTCTATGTATTTGTTCAAGATATCTCGGAACCCATTTTCAACACTACCAACAATGAAGAGCTTAAAGCTTGGATCTTCAATTTGCTGAAATGCTGCAAGTACTTCCAAAGTCTTTTTGTCACCAGGTAATTTGCCTGTATGAAAAATAACTCTATCTGAGTCTGATACACCAAGTTCTTCTCTGATTCTCCGTCTCACATTCATATAGAGTGTGAAGTTCTTAATTAAAGAAGCATCTCCTGGCAAAGGTAATAACTCCAATTTTCCTTCATCTATTCCATAAACCTGTATCGCAAAGTCTCTGCACTCAGGAGCGACGTAAAAAACCTTATGGTAATATTTCTGGATCCTTTTCACTATTGAGCGCCATAACACCTTGTGATATAAAGGCCCAAAAGTGCTTTTCATTGAATTATCGAAACTTGAATGAATATCTATTACCAGCTTTGTGTTGGGGTTCTTTTTAACATATCGTATGCAATTCAACAATTCTGGCGAATGATCATGGAAAAATATCATATCTGGCTGGATAGCCCTAAGATGCTTGAGAAGATTGACAAATACAATGAACCTATTCTTTATCTCATATAATGACCTAATTCGGAGTATTTTCACACCTCTATAGTCAAATTCTCCTAACTCATGAGTTCTTTTCCCCTTGTTTATTTGGAAATACGGTTCAAATTTACTGGTTATTATAAAAACTTCGTGACCGAGCTCTCTTTGACCAACAGTAAGATAGTTTTCTTGATATGCCAAATCCGGCTTAAAGTAGCTTAGAATGTGGACTATTCTCATACTAACTTCCTCCCTTTATGCCCTTTACTAGATATATTATTCTCTTTGCTACGTATTTAATTATCGGTGGTTTAGGTAAGACAACACTATCCTTTTCCAAGCACAAGGTACTACTTTTTATGAGATTCAGATACTCTTCCGTTATTTCTCCCATCTCAAAGCGGTGCACATGACTTAATGTTAAAGAGCTATACTCCGCGTAATTCTCAACGATGTCTTTTATACAATCATCTATTGAACTCAAGTGTGATTTATCGTCAATATCCAACTCACCTAAGTTGAATCCAGAATCTTTGCCAAATATTCCAAGACAGACTCCTTGATTCTTCTTGTAATAGTTTTTTGGAAGCATTGCTGCAATAACAGTAGGAATTCCCAATTTTGCTGTCTCCAATATAGAAGTTCCCATACAGTAACCAATATCATAGTTCAATAATTTCTTGTCCAGCTCATCTGGATGGACTTTTCCAGCAAAATCTACATTGGGAACTGAATTTTTTCTTATATATCTTCTTATTCTTTTCTCACAAGGTCCATAACCAATTAAGGTCAAATGATATCCCGGGTTCCTTCTGACAAAATCAATTATCATGATTATCGACGATAGCTTGAAATCCACGAACCGTCCCACCCAAACAATTCTAATAACTCTATTAGACAAAATTGCCTTCTTTTTTGATTGTTCATTATGCTCAGGAATCGGTAGCGGTATTATCTTGTAGGAACTATTGTCGAAATTCTTCAAAGACGCTTGAAGGTTCATCTCATTCATGAAAGATACACTCTGATAATTAACATATATTTCGAGAAGTTTTCTATTAATTCCAATAATTCTTTTTTTGCGAAGACTATAACTTGCAAGGTAGTGAGTATCACGCGGATGAAATATGCCAGTACTATAAGTAGCCCTGATAGAATTGAGATTACTAAATACGACATAAGCATTGTAAATGTCTCGGAAGCAAAATGTGAAAATCTCTAATTTCGCGTTATTATGAAATTTCTTGGCAAAGAAATCGATTACCTTTCTTTTCTCATTTTTGGTCATATATAAAACACTATCATTGGGAATAGGCCATCTTATAACATAGAAACCATACTTCTTTGCTTCATCATTTATATATCCATCATCAAAAGAACTTACAATACAAAACTCAACATCCTTCTTGGCAAACTCTTCTGCTAACCTAACTAATAACACTTCCCCACCACCAAGATAACTGTTCAGATTGAAGAGAACAATCATTCGTAATACCTCCAATCATAAATGTGGCCATCTGCAACAAGCAAAAGTATCGGCATTCATTACTTAGTGTCTTAGAAAATGTCAACATCGATCAAAATTGCGTAATTTCATCGCTCAGATTTGCGTAGTTTGTCGGTTCTACCAATCGTCGTCTGTATAGCAATAAACCCCGTTTTCTGTTTTTCTTTCAGTCTGTAACTTTTTCCACGAATATTGACTATCATACTATGATGTAATAGTCTATCTAATACCGCTGTTGCTAATACTTCGTCTTCGAATATCTTGTCCCATTCGGTAAAACTTCTGTTGGACGTCAGGATTATGCTTCCCTGTTCGTATTTCTGGCTCACTAGTTCAAAGAATAACTTAGCTCCTTCTGTATCCAATGGTAGGTATCCCAGTTCGTCTATTATTAGTAGGTCAAGGGATTTGTAGAATCTAATGGTTTTTTCGAAATGTCTTTCAACAAAGGCTTTCTTTAATCGATCCACCAATGTTATTGCGTTAACGAAGTATATTTTCTTTCCTTCTCTTAGGGCTTCCATTCCAAGTCCCACCGCCAGGTGTGTTTTCCCCACTCTGGGTGGTCCAAGAAATACCACGTTCTCTTTTTCGTACATGAATCTCAGGGTTTTCAGTTCCATTATCTGTTTTCTGTCTATGCTGGGTTGGAAACTGAAATCGAACTCTTCCAGGGTTTTGTGGAAAGGTAATCCACTGTACCTGAGAGCCGTTATGTATTTCTTGTTCTCGTTTTCTTTCTTCTGGGCTATTAGTAGATCTTCAATCAATTCGAGAACGTTTTTATCTCCTTTACTCCAGTTTTGGAGAGAAGAATCCAATACCCTGGAGATTCCTTCCAGTTTAAGTTCTTTCAACAAGCTGTGTACGTTTTCGTAGCTCATACCGCATCGCCCACAAGAGCCTGGTATTCTCTCAAAGACCTTTTTTCTACCTGGTCTTTCAATGGATGTACTGTAATGAGTTCATCGTTTCTGTATATCTTCAGTAGTGAACCTTCTACCTGGAGATTGACTCTTTCCCCTGCGTATTCTTTACCAACACGGTATGCCCTTTCCTTGTAGACTACCTGGCCTTTGTCTCTCACAAGTCTTGTATTTAATCTGCTACAATTTACTTAGCTCATTTAGGTGATTCTTTTCCCTCTCGAATCTTTCGAGAGGGGTTTCTTTTAATTCGGAATGGAGTCGCTGGTTTGCTATTGCTAACCAATCTCTTAATACGTTCTTCAATTCCGTCAGATTCGAATAACTCTGACCGTAAAGAATATTTTCCCTTACGTAGGGAACCAACCTCTCGACCTTTCCTTTGGCTTTTGGATTATATGGCCTGTGAGTAATCACTTTAAAGCCGTAGAAGTTTGCAAAATCCATGAATCTGGCGTTGTATTCCTTCTGTTTCTGAAGCTTCTTCACAACGGTTTTCATATTGTCATACAGACCTTCTGAGAGATAACCACCAAAGTACTCAAAGGCATGAAGATGAGCTTGGATTAGAGTCTCAAGCTTTTCATCTGGTACTATCTCCGCGTACAGCATTCGGAATAGCTCAACACCATAATGAAGAACTTAACAGTCGTCTTTTCGCCCGCAATAACCGTTGTACCTGTTCCCCAATCAACCTGAAATTGCTTTCCGGGTCCTGTTTCAAATCTGACAACAATTTCAGGTTTCTCCTTGGGTCTTATTGAGGCTACATACATCCGGAGTATCGTCAGTTTACCGGTGTAACCCCTTTTTACCAATTCCTTAAACAATACTGTCGCCGTGAGTTTGGGATACTCCTCGAGCCTTTTGTTAATGTAATCCTTGAAAGGATCCAGTTTAGAACCTTTCTTTGCCATTTGACACCACTCCATATTAAGATATTTGTTTACGGTGTTGGGAGCAATGCCAAGGCGCCTGGCTATTGCTGGCTTGCTTAACCCCTCTTTGTACAATATTCTGATTTCAAAGACCTGCTTTTCCGTTAACATCTGAATACCTCCTTTTCTATCTGAGACATTCAGATGTTACTGCTCAATTCTTACCGATGCTTTTGCTCATTTTTGATCGACGTTTTTACTATTTTGTAACCGATGTCGAAAAAAATCAAGAGAAATGGATTATCAAGAGCCTGAATTTGTAAGTTGAAGCAAACTAATCAGAACCAAACTTCAAATATTAGCTCGCAAAAGTCTTATTTGCCGCTTCGTGAGCTATTGGCTTTACTCAATAGAAACCTTACTTTTCTCTTAGTCAATTCTTTACTCATATAGCAATACAAGAATGCACTTTTCTTTCTTCTGAGAGCCAATATTTGGACATTTCTTCTCTATGATTCCAGCCACTATTGAACATAATTCTTCACTGCATTTCAGGCTTTCAATACCAGAAAACAAGTGAGCGTTTTGCGCACTAAAGTAGTCTATTCATTTGCTACTATCTTGGAGAACTCCCTATTTATCTCCTTTTTGAACACCAAATCGTAGTTGGCTATGTTGTCCAAAACTCTTCTACACAAAACATCGTATTGATTCTTGTGGTTTAGGATTACTTTCTCCAGTAGCTTGTAAAGAGAGTCAGAACTACCTCTTTCAAACATTAGTTCCTTGATAGTAAAGCTAGACTCGATAAACATTTCCAAATCACTTGTAATAGCCGGTTTCCCTAAACTGCTGACAGTTGATAATATCCCACTGTTCGTTCCCATAGTGTAAGGTAGAATAATATAATCGCTCCTATATATATAATTATAGAATTCATTATCGTTCAAGACACGATTATGTAGCTTAAAATTCTTCAAACCCGAGAAACTATACTTTACACCATCAGGAATTCTTCCAGCAACAGTTAATCTTACGTTATCATATTTCAGCTGAAGGCGTCGCCATGCATCAATCAAAACATCCAAACCTTTTTCTCTTCGCATATATCCTATGAATAGAAAGTCTATTCTTTCTTTTTTAGAGGCTGTCTTAGAATCTCTCAGGCCCATCATTTTCAGATCCATTAAGGGGAACTTGAATGCGTAGATGTGATCTTTCTTTGCAGAAAATCTTTCCTGCAGTTTCCTTATAGAAAGCTGGTTATGAACTATATAAAAATCAGCCAAACTGAGAAATTCATCCTGTTCTCTAACAATAAGTTTGGAAGAATCGTTGTGAAAAGGTTCAATATCATGGACGGTAATGCCAAGTTTCACGTTTCTGATGCGTTTTAATGCTTTCAAAAACGAGAGATTAATTGCATATGTTTCATTCAGAGAGTAATTAACGAAAACATGTTTGTAATTCTGAGAAAACTTCTTAATTAGCTTGTAAGTCTTGAAATGGTCAAAGAACAATTCCATGTATCTTACAATTTTTCTCATTTTTCCGTCTTTCATAAGTTGTGAGTATCTAAAAAACAGTTTTTCGAAGTGGGACCCCTCAAAAGGAAAGTAATAGTTGACTATACTTTTAACGTCATAATCTAACTTTTCTTGTGCATCCACGATTTTTTTGATGTATAGACCTGCATTTCCTGCAGAGCCATAATATATATGTACAACAATTTTATCCATGAAACTACACTCCTTACTTTTTTTAAAATTTTACTTTATAACTCTCAAAGTCACCAGTTTCACACCAAAGACCTGCACCGATTTCTTCTATCATTTTGCCAAAATACATATTTTTATCGGTAACTGCGAGTACAGGAATACCGGTTTCAAAATATTGTAATGCACCCTGAAAAACTGGACAAAAA
>NZ_JFHK01000032.1 GCF_001636545.1 Kosmotoga arenicorallina S304
TCTGGCAATGAGATACGAAACAAAGAGCACGTTAATTACAACGAATCTCGTGTTCTCAGAATGGATAAAGATTTTCCATGACAAAGCCCTTACCATGGCATTGTTAGACAGAATTACGCACAACGCTTTGATTCTCAATATGTCTGGAAGAAGTTACCGAAGAAGAGATGTTTTGAATACCTGAGGTGGGTAGCGGGTCATTTCCTTATGGCCCTCCCGGGTCAAAAACCTATTGACTTTATACACCTCCAGTAAATAAAACGGGAGTTTTTCACTCCCGTTTTATTTAAGATATCAGATGATTATTCTTTCGATTTGTTAAAAAGCCCATATCCATATGACGTTTTAGCACCCATTCCAAAATTCTGTAAGCATTCTAAAAATACCGTTTTAAAACTGTTCTTTAGATCATCTCTGATGGGTTCACTACTTAGGACAGTAAATAAGAATTTAGCATTTTCAACCACCAAATACGTGACAGGATTGGGATTGTACCAGTCATTTGGAGGTTTATCTTCTTTCATGTAATAAGGTTGGAAGTGGTTATTGACGATATCTATGCCTATTCTATATTTAGTTGGAATAGCATCTAAGAATATCAGGAGACCCTTATTGTTATTATCACCATTCAGATCAGTTCCAAAAAGTAGCTTAAAATTCTTTTTTAGAATATGATCACAAGGAAATTCTTCATAAATATAGTGAGCAAGGACTCCCTTTAGAGCTGTTCCGGGAATTATTGGAACTCCATAGTTCCGGGAGAATGTGAATCCTACCTCGAAGATTGATGGATTCCCGGAGCCAATTAACAGCCTATGCTGCAGGTTTAATCTTTCATTTATTAAGCATTTTTCGCCGAAAAATTCCGATACTTTCTCCCTTCGCTTTGCAAGGTTATCCAATAAATTTTTGTTATAAGTGCCACAGATTTTGCTAACGTGTAGTAAGTTTTCCGGGGATGATATTTTTTTTGGATCGTTGTTTCTTTCATTTATTGACAGTAATTTGTTGAAATAAAGAGAAGGATTTCTTATATTCATATTTTTGGGTGAGAAATTTGGATTTATCATGCTATCACCTCAGTAATATATCGGCGTATCTTCTGAGCCATGAAGTAGCTTCAACAGCTAAAGCTTGGAGCTTAAGATACTGCGAATTTGAAAGCTCAGGGAAATCCTCCAAGTTTTCAATTTTAAGATAGTCTAAGGCAAGCCTTTTAAACTGAGAAATTATAGTTTCAGCTGCAGGTTTGTTTGCTTTCTTCACTTTATAAAATGCCAATGTACCATAGATGCCGTTTTGTGTGAGCATACTTCCGAGCCCTTTAATTTCTTGACAATAGTTTTCTTGCACATTTTTCACTACGCTTGAAACTTGAATCTTTGCCCATTCGCTCAATGTCATGATTCCACCTTCTTTATCCATGCAAGGCCTTTGCCCACTGTCTCTTTTCCGCCAATCGAAATCAATTTTCCATTAATTTTTTCGACTAAGTTTTTGCTATTCGATGAATTCAGTTTTCTAACAATGAAATACATAACAGTGTCTTGAGGTAAGTATTCTTCATACCATAATTCGGCAACTGTTCCTTTAGTATTATCAATTTTTATTCTGGGGACTATTTCGGTCATAGTTTCAACTATTTTTTGAAAAATACTATCGGATACGATAAATATATCCTTGCTTTCTTTGATTTTCTTTCGCGTATATTCATCAGGTCCACAGTCGGAAAGTATTTCTACTATCTGCGCTAATTTGCTGTTTTTTTGCACTTTAAACTCTAATTCTTCTAACCATATGTTATCTCCGGTGAAGCTCTCAGCGGTAATTACTTTTTCATCGTCTGATACTTCTGGAATTTCAATATCTTTCCCCATGGATCTTAGAAACCTCTTTAATACCATAGGGCAGATAACCCATACAAAGACTTTCTCGGGATTTCTTACAGGAAAAAGAAGAATTTTTGCTTCTGAAAATGCAAATCCACCAGGATGTGTTTCATCACTTTTTGGTTCACTCCCAAATATTTGAATTTCTTCGTCTTTTCCAAAGAACCCCGAATTTCTTAGTGAGCCCTTAACACCTTGAATTACTGGAAAGTTCGTTGTTCTTTCGCGTTGAATGGGCGAATCAACCACACCCACATCTGTCCCTTTTCCGGCGTGAATTTGTGACTCAGCATAAAGGAAAAATACTTCTCTATCCATTTATACCCCTCCTAAAAAAATCCCAGTTTATTGTAAAATATCTTCCATAGCCAAAATCATCTAACATGTCTGAAATGCTGTTGGTGAAAAGATCGTTATCTATCGATCCATCTAAAAAATATACAGAACCTGGAGGAACAGCGTGGTAAATCGGCTTTGGTTCATTTTTTGCAAGATCCCAACCACTTATTGGAATTTTTCTTTTTACAATTGCTGAAGTAATTTTAGTGCTTTTCATCATACCGTCTGAAGGCATAAATCCATTATTGAAAATAGCTGGAGTTATGAGACATACTGCGGATTTGTTGTTTGATTTGAATTCAAACAAGTTTGTTTCAATTTCTCCAAAACGTAATTTTGCAACTCTTTGCTTCATTCCCAAAAAAACCTCATCAATTTCTTTTATAATTTCTTTGGTTTTGTTATCGATAAAGAAGTAAAACCCGCTGTTTTCTTTGAATCGATAGGTGTTTATCGAATAAAGCATACCTTCTTCTGTTTTTTTGGCATTCTTTTCCAGGGCAATTCCCACATGTGTTTCAATAGCGGCTATATGGTCAGCAAATCTCGCCAAATTCAGCTCATCATGTGTTTCAATAGCGGCTATATGGTCAGCAAATCTCGCCAAATTCAGCTCATCCAATTTGCCTTTTTGTAAGGCTTCTAATGATTTTATTTCAATGAGTTCACCTTCTGGTTGTTTCGCAACCTTTTTTGAATACGGAATCCAGGGCAAATTTAGGTCAAAACCATCATAGTTGTGTGATAGCTCCTTATTAGGTACCATAAGCTTGTATTCCTTTTTTTTATTGGATTTTGATTCGCTTTCTTCTTCGTCGGTTAGTTCATATAAATTTGCAGGAGCAGGCAAATAATGGCGATCCTCTGAATAAATGAAAGGACCGACCATCTTGAAGAGTCCAGATGAAAAGCTATTACCAATTTTTGAAGCAATTTCTTCTGGTATGTTTTCAGGGTCTGTCCCGCTTTTTCTCAAAAATGCCGTTCGAACAGCCCCCAAAAAAGTCTCGACTTTAGGTTGAGAAAGCCTTGCGGAAGTTCCAATTTCAAAACCTGTATTTTCTCTAAAAGCGACCCATTCTTCGGGTTCAAAATATACTACGTTGTATTTCACCTTTTATCACCTCTCCAGAGAAACTGCTGAGTTAGAAGAAGATCTGCTGGTTTGTCAACGTCAGAAGCATAATAGTGAGAATTTAAATTGAGTATATTTCTAAAAAAATCTTTTATTTCATTCTTTTTCTCCTTCTTTACTTCAGACTTTTCAATGATATAAGGAACGTAGCTTTCAATAAACTCACTTTCATTCAACTTAAGCCCCTTGGAATATTCACTAAATTTGAGCTTTCTGAGTGTTCGCATACTTGCTGATCCTTCAAGGAAAAACCTGGTAATTTCAGAAATTTTATTTACTACATCATAATCTTTGCTTCCCCATTTGCTTCCTGTTTTTGTAATTTGGCCCGATCTCCTTACAATACTCACTACGAAACTGTTTCTGTCAAATTTATCTTTGGCTGTTTTCTCCGCTGCTTTTGCTATAAGAAGAGCTGCTCTGAGCGGGAATTTTTCATTTACTACCGCAATACCCGCGCTCATTGTTGCGGAATTGCCCATCATTGTTGCGTATGGTTTACCATTTACATAAAGCATTTCGTCTTTAAATTCATACGATATTTCTTTACTTTCATCATTTAGCTTGATATTTTCAATTCCTGAATACATCTTTCTTATTTCATTTGCGCAGGAAAGAACAGTTGTTGCGGGTAAGAAAGCTAATACATCGTCCCCACCTGCGTAAACAAGTTTACCCCCATGCTTTTTGACAGAAAGTTCTACCAAAGAAGCAAAAATGTTCAATGTTCTGGAAATTGTGCGATGGTAAGAAGGCTGTATAGCTTTTCTTTCAAGGAGGGAAGATACTATTTTTTTGTCTTCAGGAGACTCAAACTTTTTTGATAATAAACAAGATAAGGGTATATTTTCACCATCTCTTTTGATGATTGTATTGCTTAGTATGTCTCCCATTTTTAAAGCTTTAGAGCCGCTAATCCACTTTCCCATTCTGTCGCCATCCATAATCAATATTGCAAAGTAATTATTTGAAAAATCGTCAGTTTTAAGTGAATATATTTTTTCAAAAAAATCTTTGTTGTTCTTGCTTATTTGCTCCACCGAAGGGAACTGAACCCCTCTCTTTTCTGAGAATCCTCTTTTTACTGCATTTAACGCACTGAGCTTGTCTACCTTTTCTTCATCAGCCATATCTTTTACTTCAATTATTGCTTTCATGTCGCCGCTCCAATTGTCTCCATCTAATGTTTTGCCGTTTCGAGCATGGTCGATGAATTTCTCGAAATATCTTATATTTTTTATTGCATCTACCTTACTCCTTAGCAATCTAAAGGAATACGGGTATAGAGCTCCATTGTTTGGCTTATATGCTCCCAACTCGGTTAGGCTTTTTAGCAGCTTTTCATATTCTCCTATATCACTTTCGTGATAGTAGCTCATTAAATTTGCAATATCTTCCTCTTGGGGTGAAAGAAGCGGCTGATAAGTACTATAGATTTCAGGGAAAGTTCTTAATTGATAATCTGCATCGCAATGGGAAACAGCTTCATTTTGATTAAGGTATTCAATAGCTTGTTTAGCTAATTCCATCCATTTTGCTTTAATAGTTCTTTCGACTTCATCTGTAACTTTCTCTACGCTTTTTTGTGGAATTATTGCTACAAAGCGGTTGGGAAGAGAAGCAATATTATCAGGTGAAGGTAAAGTGTTCAATTCTTCGAGCAATTCCACCCCCCAATCTTTAAGGGACTTTTTTGTAAATGACAGGTTTCTCATTGACGGAAAAACTATATTGTCGAAACCATAATTTTTACCTATGTACTCTATTCCTGCATATATTAAGGTTGAAAGCAAATAACTTCCCGCCCAGAGGTCTTTTGTTTTTCTCGCAGCAGCGATAAAACTTTGGACAGGGCCTATTGTAATGCTAACAAGTGAAGCTTGAAGTGTTTTTTCTTCAATACAGCCAACTAAAGCAGAAGTAGAGTCGAGATGATCTATTATTGAATGATTAGGAAATCTTGTATCTGCAGGCATGAAGGCTGCCATGTCAACCAAATCGGGCAAATGCCACCAAAGAGCGTGAAAAAGCTTTTCGTCAGTGTCATTTTTCTTTTTCAAATTTAAGAGATTCTCTTTTATTTTTGACAAAGCTTCTTCATAAGAAGGGAGTCTTGAAAAAATATCTAACTTTTTTGCAGATAGTGGATGAACAAAATTCTTGAGTTCATCAAAAGAAACCATTATTCTATTTTCCTTTGTTCTTTCAAAGGGTAAAGGTATCCTATCCATAGAGCTTGAAATCTTATCTGCTTCGCCACGTTCATAATGTTCTCTAAGAATACCCAGGAAACTCAATGATATGTTTTCGTGATTAGGAATATCATATGCTTTTATAATGGGATCATGGAATAGAGCTCTTATTTTCTTTTTCCAATCCATATTAATTCCTCCCAATTCTATGCCAAAGATTTTCAAAATCTTCGTTACCAAGAGCTTCATATGATCTATTGTTAATCTCTACTTTTAATATCGGGGAACCATTCTTTCGGCTTTCCGATATCATACTTGCCATAAGCAGTAGTCTTGCAAAATACTTGTTATTTTTGTCGACCTGTATAGAAATGTATATAGGTGAAGCTTTTCTGCCAGGTTCTCCATAAACGATATTGGTAACGGAAACTCTGTCTTTTCCTACTTTGCCTTTATGTTCTCCTATCCTTTGGTAGTTAATTGGTAAGCCCATAATCGAAGGTTTAATGACCAAAGTATTTCGCAGACTTTTTCTGCGAAATAAAACCTCTCTGAAATCATCCATAATGTCGTTTGGCGTATTGTAGCCCCTTAAAGCTTCTAACTTTAATCTTGCCCAAGGAGTTGCTGGTTTTCCATCCCGGCTTCTCATGGCAACAATGGCTCGGATTATTTCTTTCCAGCTATTCATATTTTGAAAGCGTATCATTTCGCTTGCATGAACTAAATTTGGAAATTCATCTGCATTTAAATCAGAAAACATTGTGATTTGATCTTTTAGGGCGAAAGATTCATTTCTTGAATCTGTTTCATTAATGAAATCAATAAGTCTTTTAGCGGCTGTATCGGGCATTTTTGGAAATGTTTTGTCTATATTTATTCCTGACATCCTATTGATTTTGATTGAACCAAATCCATGATGTGTTTTCGCCCCTAAACCGCCGTAGTAAACAAGTAAGACGAAAAGAGAAATCACAAATTCTCGTAAGGATTCTGAACATGTTCTTCTGAATCTAAAAGTTACTTCCAAGGAACTTTGGGGATCTAAATAGCTATAGTATGCTCCTGTATTACCCATTGGATAAGTTCCAAAAAGCGCATTTCTGAAAACATATTTCTCTTTTCCTTCGAGTAGTTCACTGACGTTTTTTATTCTGTTGGAATCCCAGGCTACGGAAATAGAAAAGGACGACCGATGTTCAGTAGATCCAAAAATAAGTTCTTCAAGTTTCTTAATCCCCAGAAATTTTTGTTTTTTTCCTTGGTATTGGTGTGGATCAATAACTGTTGGTGCCAAAGCTCTAAACCAAAAGTGCATCATTCCTTTGATACTTTGAGGTCTTAATTCAAAATCGTATCGCCCATTTCGTTGGACTATACTTCTTGATAGAAGCGGAGTTACTGTTTCACAACTTAAAACTACTTTATGCACCATTTTCACCTCTCTTATATTTTTCGCAAAAATCAGTGCAAGTTTGCATAATTAATTTTCTTAGAATTTCGAAATCATTAAAAACTTCTGCTTCCCCATGCTTAGGTTCATATTCTCTATCCCGGTTTGTGCTAGAACTCCAATACAATTTGCCCTCAGATATCTTAGATTTCAAAAGAAGAACGACAGGATAGAATTTCCCTGAATCTATCTTTTTGTGTATAGAAATATGTATTGGAGAAGCTTTGCGCCCTTTGTTGTTTTGCTCGCCAAAAACTAATGGTGAGAAAGTTATTTTACCGGTTATTGGTACACTTTTGTCATACTTGGTACCTATTCTGATTTGCTGATATTGGAGTGGCAATCCTAGGATACCCGTGGTTAGCTTTGTTTGTTCTTTATTGCCTTTTATCATCTCTTTCAAATCCGAAACGAGATCCTTACTTTTTCCTTCTAGCGGGAACATCCTTAAATTCCATTTCAGCATCGGGTACCAACCTAAATATTTGATATTGTAATCTTTGTCAAAATAATTTTGATAAAGTTTAGAAAGAACCAATTTAGGTGAAGAATCTATAAGTGATGGGCAAAGGGCGGACAAATCGATAAGTTCATATGAAGCAAATGATGGAAAAGAAAGGTCATTATAATTTTCAGACTTTTTAAAATATTGAGAATACTTCGCCTCTATAAAAGCTTTTAAAGCTTCTTTAGCCTCATTAATAGTATTTTCATCGGGATTAACTCTTGTACATTCTTTGGAATTTATTACCTCGAATTCTCCAAAACCTTTCTTGGTTTTTGCGCCAAAACCTGAAAACATAGATACTAAACCAAAAAGCTTAATTAGCAAATCTTCTAATTCCTGAGAATAGTATTTTTTAAGAATGCTTAAAGTGATTTCAAACTCTGTTCCTTCAGGAAGAAAAGAATAAACATATTTATCATAAGAACCGGGAATTTTAATATCATAAGTGCCATAAATAGCATATCTCGAATTAAATTTATTAGTCCCAAAATCTTGATTGTATGACAGCCTTAACCTGTTATTTTTATTCCTATAGTATTCCCCAATGGGATTGATGCTTTTTGGAAAATTTACCTGTAAAGAAAAAGAAGACTTTTGGTGCTGCGATCCCATGATTATTTCTTCAAGCTTTTTCATTCCAGCATATTCTTGGGATCGCCAGTATTTTTTTTGATCCTTAGTTTCTTCAAATTCTTCGTAATTATAAAATTTGGGGTCAATGACTAATGGAATTATTGCTCTTAACCAGAATCTAAGAACTCCTTTAATGCTTTGAGGTCTTAATTCAAACGAGAAGAAATTTTCCCCTTCTTCTGGAACAAGTCCTCGCGAAAACATAGGCGTGATAGCTTTACATTTTAAAAGTATTTGTTTCATATTACCCCCTTCTTAGATGTTGCAACCCTCTATTACTGAAATCACATAAGCCAATTCAAGATCGTTCTTGGCGGTTGTTTCGGCAACCATATAAAGTTCCCCGCCTTTTCTTGAGAACTGAATTTTAAGTTTCCCATCTTCAATCTTCTTCGCTGTTATTCTGTGGCGGTCAAATTTATCTGAGTATCCTGATGTGATGATTTTCTCAATGAATGGGAGTTCGATTATTTTTCTGAGATCTGACCAATGCTTGTTTATGAATTTCTTTGAGTGTTCTTCACTTTCATTGGAAATAAACCTTTTATCTATTGGGACACTTGATTCTGCCAAACTGATTTGTCTGGCAGTTTCATTAAGCTGGGTCCTTGTTGCAAACACATAAAGTTCTCCTATGGGATTTAGCGCTATATATTTTTCTCCTTCTATCGTTTCTATGTCCAGGAACATCCGAAGGTTGTTTATCGTATTATCAAAAGAAGATTTATCTGTATTTTTAGCCTTCAAGCATTCATCATAGGTTAGTTCACCAAATTCCAGCAGATCAAAGACATCTTTGTTTTCAATCCAATGAGAAAATTCGAAGTTTACTGGCAGTGGAGGAATTTCCATGGCTTTTGAAAAGGATTCATAACGGTAGTAGACAGGGACTTTCATCATAAACCCAAAAATAAGTGCAAAGGATGTTTGAGCCTTAAACCCGGCTGTGGCGTTAATAGCTATGTTTCCATGATTTGTGTAGATTTTGGTAAATTCCCTGATAAGATTCCTGAGGCCTTTTGTCCTAAAAGTGAATTGGTCAGAATTGTCCAGGCCTTCCACTTCAACAGTTACAACCCTTTGGAAAGAGTATTCAGGATGATCCTCAAAAAAATGCTTTAGAAAAGTGCTTATTTTCCTTCCGGATTCAGTTGCTGAATGTACCAGGTAGAGGTTTCTTCTTTCGTCAATTTTGCCATCTTCTATAATGCTTACTGTGGAATTTATTTCAGCACCAAGGTCTCTATCATTGGCAGGATCTTCAATAGAGAGAATATCTGAAAAGGAGAAATTCTCATTTAAGTATTTGCTTCTTGAGAGACTTGCACCGACAGTAGTGATTAAAGTGTCTATCAGAAAGATACCCCCTTTTGAAATATTCTTGATTCAAGACATTCAAAAGCAAAGAATAATCACAAATAGATTATACCAACATTAATTGAAAATCCAAAAGCCCATCTCAAGTTATGCACTTTG
>NZ_JFHK01000033.1 GCF_001636545.1 Kosmotoga arenicorallina S304
AATCTCGTGTTCTCAGAATGGATAAAGATTTTCCATGACAAAGCCCTTACCATGGCATTGTTAGACAGAATTACGCACAACGCTTTGATTCTCAATATGTCTGGAAGAAGTTACCGAAGAAGAGATGTTTTGAATACCTGAGGTGGGTAGCGGGTCATTTCCTTATGGCCCTCCCGGGTCAAAAACCTATTGACTTTATACATTCAGGAGGATTTCATGAGGAGAATTACTCTTTTACTCATATTATTTTGTTTTGGTGTTCCAGTTTTTAGTGCTTTTTTAACTTATGCTGGAGAAAATAAAGTTACCATTAACTGGTACACAGAAGAACCTGCAAATTCAAGTTGTATCCTTATCGATGAAGACGGCAAAGAAAGGGCATTTTATCTTGCTGAAGAAACAAATTTCCATAATATTGAACTCGAAAACCTCGATTCTTTAATGCAGTACAACTACGAAGTAGAGAGCTATTCAAATAATAAGAGATTGTATAACTCCAGCGGCAGTTTTTCTTTAACGATTACCCCTCCATTCAACTTTGCCCTTTATGGTGATACCAGGAGTAACTTTAAAGTTCATCGTGAAATCTGCCAGGAAATCAATCGATACCACCCTTCGTTTGTCATCAATTCTGGAGATATAGTCTACATGGATATGATAATTCGCAACTGGGTTCAATTTTTTCAATCAACAGATGTCTTTACAAGGAGCTTTTATTATTCAGCTCTGGGAAATCATGAGAAAACAGGGGTTAATTTCAGAAATTTCCTTGATTTTCCTGGCGATGAGCTTTATTACTCTTTCCAATATGGTGGAATACTTTTTATAGTGCTAAATACAAATCAACGATATGATTGGTGCTCAAAACAGTATAAATGGTTTAAAAAACTTCTTGAAAGTAGGGGTTCTGATATTGAGTTCACCGTGGTGATTATGCATCACCCACCTTACAACAACGGCATTGTGAACATGTGGAGAATTCTGATGAACTTGTCTTTGGTGCCACTTTTTGAAGAATATAAAGTAGATCTCGTTTTATCTGGCCATATTCACAATTATCAGAGGTTTTCAAAAAATGGCATAACATATCTCATTTCAGGCGGTGGAGGAGCTTTGCTGGATACTTCAATAGAAGTTGCTGGTTTCAATGAAGATTTTTCCGATTATCACTTCGTTCTTTTTGAATATGTGAAAGGAAAGTTGTCCGCTAAGTGCATTGATATTGATGGAAATATTCGGGATGAATTTGAACTCTTGTCTCAATCGAAATAGGTTTTTATATCTCTACATAAGCGCTGATTACCTCCGGTTTGTTCCAGCTTTTAGCTATTTCGAGGAGTCGCCCGTCTTTCCAGATTGTTGACCTTCCTTCGGCCACATCCTTTCCTAATTTCCCCACGGCCATGGCGTTTACTATATAACGGATGTTCTCGCGCCTTTCTCCCGCTTTTATTGTCCCGTGAAGAAACCATACCTGTTCCTGGGTTTTCTCAGGAAAGTATTTTGTGGGTTCTTTCCAGCTCGCAAAGTTGCAGCTTGGTACAGCAAGAATATTCACGCCTGAAACGTCGATGGCTTGAACAATATCTTGAAAAAACATATCATAGCAGATCAGTACTCCTACTTTTCCAAAAGCTGTTGTCACAATTTGCGGCTGTTCGTTATCCCCGGAGAAAATCAACTTTGTTTCCAGAACTGTAAGCCTTTGTTTTTTTATCTTTGCAAGGAGCTGACCTTGCGGATTGAAGAAATAGCTCATGTTATATAGGTTGGGTTTTGTGATATGCCAACCCTTAGCCGACTCAAAAGTGATTTCCGGAAGAAAAATACTTGGAGCTATGATGTATGCATTAAACTGCTCTGCTAATTCCGAGAAAACCTCACGATAGGTTCTTTCAACGAAAATCGCATTTTTCAGAAAAGCTCCTTTGAAAGGATTAGGCGAAGTGAACGAAAAATTCCCAAGCACATATCTCAATAAGAGCTTTGATATCCCCTGAGGGTTATTAATCTTCGAAAACAATCCGGGGTATAGAAAAGTCCCCAGAAATTCAGGGAAAACCGCCAGATGAAATTTTGCGCTCCATTGTCTTTTGGCATCTATCAGGTATTTTGAGAAGGCTCTTTTCATGTTCTTTTTCGACGTGTAGTCGTTGGGTTCAATTGCTGCCTGCACAGCTGTAATATCGAGAGAAACCATCTCCCACCTCTATATACAATATATCAATACCTAATCGATTTTAACACTTTAAATTTGGCAAAAAAAAAACGGGGTTTTCCCCGTCTAGATCTGGTGGAGGCGGCGGGAGTCGAACCCGCGTCCGAAGCCAGATCCCCCGTAGGCTCTCCGAGCGCAGCCTGCGTTCAATGTCGAAAGACCCACTACGCAGACAAAGTGAATCTTTCCAAGCCCCTATGATGTCCCTGAAACGGCGGGGCTTCGCTTCAGGTAAGATCCGGAGCTATGACGCCCTTCTGCGGAATTCCGGATCAGGCTTCCGCAGGGACGGCTGCTTCATCTAATTAAGCAGCGAGAGCAAATTCATTGTTGGCACTTTTATTGTTCCGGCTTTTTAACGAGGCTCCGGAAACCCCGACTCGCTCCTACGGGTTCACTGACCCCGTCGAGACCGTTTCGCCCCCAAAGTTATTGGACTAATATATTCTATCACGGTTCAAAGAATTATTAAATCCCCATTCTAAATAGTGCTAATATGGCAGAACATATACAAACATTATAAGCATGAAAGAAATATTGCCAAGCATTACAAGCACGTGCCAGATTTCGTGGTTTCCAAAATAGCCTGGAAAGGGATTGGGTTTTTCTTTAATAAATATCATAGCACCAACTGTGTAAAAAAGCCCGCCTATCAGCATAAATAGAACCGCTTTTATACCCAGAAGAGCCGCTACCCTGTATATAAGCAGTAAAGACAGCCAACCCATTGCCAGATAACCAGCCATTGAAAGCCATAGAGGCATTTTGGTGAAAAATACGGCTTTCAACACAATATTGACCACCGCAAGAGTCCAAATAACACCAAAAACAGACCAACCTAAAGCGCCTTTGACAACAACAAGGCAAAAGGGAGTGTATGTACCTGCTATTAGCAGGTAAATCGCGCTGTGGTCTAATATGCCAAAAACCTTGAAGTATCTCTTGAACCAGATAAAAAAGTGCAAGATGCTGCTCATGGTCATAGATATGAACACGCTAAAACCATAAAGGCTAAAGCTAAACAGATGAAGCCATTTTTTTTGAAGCGCTGAAAAGACAATGAGCAAAATCATACCTGTAAGGCCTATTACAGCAGCAACTGTATGGCTTATTGCATTGAAAGCTTCGTTGGAATCTTTTGAGGTGACCATTGGGTCGAGTTCAGCCATGTTTAAAATCCTTTCCCCAGATACAGTATTTTATACTATGTTCAGTTATCTTTTGGCTTACGAAAAAAAGTATTGCCTTACTTTGCCCTTATTTTTGGCCCATCTTGTAAAAACTTTCCCCTAAACTCATCTTCAATAAGCATCAGATGGGAATCAAGATCGTGAAATACAAAAGCGCCGGTACCAAGTGCAAACTGGACGCTCTGGTTGATGCCTACGCTGGATTCACTCATGCACCCAATCATGAGTTGAATTTTGGCTGTGTTGGCCATCTCCACAATAGCAAGAGCGTCAGAAATACCAGATTTCATGAGTTTTATGTTCACAAAATCCACCGCATCTTCCTTTATAAGCCTTAAAACATCATATCTTGTTCTCGCACTTTCGTCAGCAGCTACCGGGAAGGGAGAATTGTATCTTACGAGTTTCAAACCTTCTATGTTTTCCATCTGAACGGGCTGTTCATAGACATCTATATCAATTCCACGGGTATAAATCTCCTTTGCAAAAGTGATCGCTTCTTTAGGCGTGTAGCCAGTGTTAGCGTCTACAACATATTTTGCACCTTTGGACACCTCGTATATCGCTTCCATAACCTGAATATCCTTTTTCAAATCTTCACCGACTTTTATCTTAATCGCCCTAAAGCCCAGCTCGAATAACTGTTGAGCTTCTTTTGCCATGTTTTCAACGGTATCTATGCCAACGGTCTTGTCTGTTTCTATTTCATCTTTTGCTCCGCCGAGTATCTGATGAACCTGAGCGCCTACTTCTTCGGCAAAAGCATCGAGCACCGCAAACTGTACCGCTGCTTTTACACTTGATGCGCATTTTAGCTTGTCCATGATATCAAAAATGCGCCTGTAATTTCTCACATCGAGCCCAATGAGCTGTTCTTTTACAAAGGATTCTAATGAAGGAAAAGTTTCAACCCTTTCGCCATTCACGCGATAAGAAGGTGCCGCTTCGCCGTATCCAATAACCCCGTTTTCAAGTAATAGCTGAATTTCAAGGTTTTGGCTTCCAGCTGAAATACTGTTTGCAATGTGGAAAGGCTTTTCATATTGATATTCTTTCATAATAAATTTGATATCTTTAATCTTTCCCATATTTATTCCCCCTATAGTTTTCAATTTCCTCAAAGGAAATTACCTTCATTTCGACATCGAAGGCATCATTATAAACATTTTCAACTTCCGTTTCAAGTTCCCCAACCTGGTTATCATAAGGATCTGAGCGCCAGAATCTTTTGGCAGGCTGAAGATCTGCCATGTATTCGGAGTTTGCTACCATTCTGAAAGCATCGAGGTTGCCAAAATAGAATTTATTTACAAAATCCGGTCTTTCAGGTCTTACACCTCCAAAAGAAAGGTCAACAGGGAGCCAGCCATATGGCTCGATATAGATCATAGTCCAGTCATGTGGCGAAGCGGAAACCGGGTTCGCATACCAACCTGACTGCCATCCTGTGGGCACGCCAACAATTCTGCACAGCGCTATATAAAGAGAGGCTTGTGCACCGCAGTCCCCTCTCAGGTTGGATGCAACGAACATGGGGACATTTTCATACAGCGCATAAGGGTGCATATATGAATATTTCACGTTATGCGTTATCCATTCATATAGCTTCTTGGCTTTTAGATATGGGTTACTTTCGTCCCCCACAATTTCTTTTGCGAGTTGTTTTAAGTAGGGCGTAAATACGATATGCGGCGGGCGTTCAACAAGGTATTCCCTGAGTTCAGTCGGATATGTCGTCTTTACCGTGTCGGGATTCACAACAGTAAACTGTTCATTAATTATATATTCAAACTTCACGCTAAACGAGAGTCCTTCTTTCAGGTCATCTTCCATAAAAATGGTGCGGTGAGGTGCTTCATTGGGAGCCAGAAGAAACTTATCATGGCTTGCTTCAATTAGTCTGGCACCTCTCACCTGAGCCTCTATTTTGGGAAAAGGAAGCCAGCACTTGATATGATTGCCTTTTATTTTATCGGGCTTTGGTGTAACTTTAATTTCCGCAGTAACTTTGTATGTCCTGGGATTATCGCCCGAGATTAGTGATTCTATGCGCGAATAAAGCATTTTCCTAACCTTTTCGAGCTTTTCATCTTTTTTTGTGCGTTCTTTTAGTGTTGGAACAGCAAAAAGCAAGTTTTCAAAAAATCTCGTCTCGAATTTCTTTTCGCCTTCGATTACAATGTAGTCCAAAACAGCGTCATTCATGAGCTCTTCGTATTCCTTTTCTGAAAAGCCTTTGATTAATTCATACAGTTTCTTCTTAGCCTCTGCTTCAGTATAAGGATAATTTTTAACCAACCTTTTGATTCGTTCAAGTTCGAACTCAAGGCGCGTTTTGAGCATAGTCGGTAGGGAACCGGATTTGAGCTTTTGTATAATCAACTGCCGCGCTTTGCTGAAATTACCCAATTTTTCTTCACGTTCAAGCTCTTCGAAAAGAAGTGTGTTCATAAACTCCATCACGCTTATCATCCCCCAGCAATATCGTTCGGTTACCTTACTATAGCACATAAGCACAAAATACAGAAACTATATTTAATCTCTCAAAAGGCACTGTTTACGGGCGATATAAACATCAAAATATACACTTAAGATAAAGGCAAAATAAATTTTTCAAGGCAACAGACTCGAAGTTGAAATAAAAAGGTGATCCTTAAGATCACCTTTTTATTGTTATTTTCAAAGCTTTACTCCTATCATTTCTTCTGTTGAAAATTCAATTGGAAATTTAATAGGCCTTTTTTCCTTTACAGACTTGTATATCCCCAAAATTATCTCCACAGCTTTTTTGCCATCTTCACCTGAAATATATGGCTTTTTATTATTGATAATAGCATTCGTAAAATCCTTAAATAATGCAATGTGCCCGTTTCCATAAACTGTTTCAGGATCCGGGAGGTTCATAAAGGGATGACCGTCTTCATCGGGAAATCTCCATGTCTGAATTCTGTTCACAGCAAGACCTCCTATAACTACCGTTCCGGTCTCACCAAAAACCGAGAGCGTTTCTTCGAGGTTTTTTGGATACACATTCACTGTCCCTTCGATTATTCCAATTGAACCATTTTTAAATTTCAATATAGCTGTGCCGAAATCTTCTGTCTCAACATATGGGTGATTAAAATTCTTTGTCAAGGCATATATTTCCTCAACAATACCTCCCAACGTCCATTGGAGCAGATCGATATTATGAGAGCACTGGTTCATCAACGTGCCGCCATCCATAGCCCATGTTCCACGCCATGGAGCCTGTTTATAGTAATTTTCATTCCTATTCCATAAAATCCTTGCAGTGGCATTGAAAATCCTACCAAAAGCGCCGCTTTCAATTTTCTTCCTGAGCTCCTGGATGGGAGGATTAAACCTGTTTTGAAAACACACGCCAAGTTTTAACCCTTTTTCCTTTGCAAGAGCTATCATTTCATTCATTTGATTTGTACTAAGAGCCATTGGCTTTTCAACAAGAACGTGTTTACCCACATTTAGAAAATCGATCGTATTTTTATAATGATTACCACTTTCAGTGGCTATGGTCACGAAATCGATGTCAGCGTCAAACAATTCCTCATAGTTCGTTAATACTAAAGGTTTGGGAATACGTCGCTGGTTGTAGGATGTGGGTTGTTCGTTTATTGATTTATACGATCCGCAACGCTTTTCATACTCAATTGCAGCCTTTTCAGCTTTTTCTTTCACAATGTCACATACTGCAACAAGCTCTATTTTATCTGAATTTGCAGCAAAAGCCTCTATATGTTTTTTTATTCCTATCCTTCCACAGCCTATTAGGGCAGCACGAAGCCGAGACATCGAATCACTCCTCTACCGTTGTATGTTGTTGGTTGTGGGTTTTTGGCGAATTTTTAAGTGAAAAGATTAAACCATTTATGATTCTGTGAGTTCGGTTAATAAGCGAAGAAACCTCCAGGTAGTTTTCTTCATCTAAATAACCCAATATTTTAGAAAGTTCAACCTGAGTTTCCAATTCTAGCAAAGAACCTCTAGAGTGGTACAAAAACTGTACAAATTCTTTTTTGTGATTTCTCCCAGATCCCTCGGCAATGTTCGAAGGTACCGAAACTGCGGCTCTTTGCATTTGCGAAGAAAGTCCATATTGCTCATATGTAGGAAAAATTTTCGTTATTTCATATATCTTCTTTGCAAGAGACATACCAAATTGCCAAGCATCCAGCTCCTTATACGTCCTCATTTCATCCTCCTTTACCTAAAACCTACAACCAACAACCCACAACCTACAACCCCTCAAAGCACTTCCACATTTTCCCCTGCTATTCCAAGGGATTTCAGGATATTCTTTGTATCAAACACCAGTTTTGCATTGTCAACAACAAACTGGTAATTAACTTTATGTTTATGAGCTGTGGTGATGACAACCGCATCTGCTTCTTTAATAAGCTCAGCGGATAATTCGGCAGTTTTTCTAACCTCTCCATTCCATCTGAACTCTTCAACATAGGGATCAACAACAGTTACATCAGCGTGATTCTTTTCAAGCTGTTCAAGTACTTTAAGGGCAGGGGATTCCCGCATATCGTCTATATCTCCTTTATAGGCAATCCCAAGCATTATAATCTTTGCTCCATTCATGCACTTTTTTCTCTCGTTTAGTTGCTTCATCAACCTATCCACAACATATTCCGGCATGAAATCGTTTATTTCCCCAGCCATTTCAATAAGGCGCGTGTGATAATCATATTTTCTGGCAATATATGTTAGATAAAAAGGATCAATAGGAATACAATGCCCACCAACACCGGGGCCGGGATAAAAGGGCATAAAACCAAAAGGCTTTGTTGAAGCTGCGCTTATTACTTCCCAGATGCTTATGCCCATCTTGTCTGCAATTATCGCCATTTCATTAGCAAGGGCTATGTTTACAATCCTGAAAGTGTTTTCGAGAATTTTAGTCATTTCGGCTTCTTTTGGTGAAGAAACCACAAAGACTTCCGCCTCGAGCACTGATTCGTATAACAACCTTGCAACTTCGGTGGATTCCTTCCCAACTCCTCCAACGACTTTTGGCGTATTTTTGGTTTTGTACCTGAGATTTCCAGGATCCACCCTTTCAGGGCTGAAAGCAAGATAGAAATCTTCGCCACATTTCAAGCCTGTTTCTTCGAGTATGGGTTTCATGACTTCTTCGGTAGTTCCTGGGTATGTAGTTGACTCTAAAACAACGAGCATATCCTTGTGAAGCCTTTTGGCAACTTCTTTGGTTGAATTTACTACATAAGTCAAATCTGGTTGTTTATATTTATCTAAGGGCGTAGGAACACATATGGCAGCTACATCGCAGTTTCTAAGCTCATCAAAATCAGTCGTTGCCCGGAGTTTCCCCTCCTTTACAATTCTTTCTAAATCTTCGTTTACCACGTCTCCAATATAATTATGCCCTTCGTTCACCATTTGAATTTTCCTTTCTTGAATGTCAAAACCAATAACCTTAAAACCAGCTTTTGCTTTTTCAACTGCCAGAGGAAGTCCTACATAACCAAGGCCTATAACACCTATTACAGCTTCTCTGTTGAGAATTTTCTCTTTGATCATTATTATTTTCACCTCTATCTTATTGATTTTATAAATTTAATAAACTTCGCATGATCTATTGCAAAATTTCCAGACACTCTTGCTCCCTGAGGAACATCTTTAGTCACCACAGCTCCTAGGGTAATCGCCGCTTTGTCTCCAATAGTTATTCCGCTTGAAACTACCGCAGATGGACCTATCCAAACATCTTCGCCGATATTTACACTTCCTGCTATCATTGCACTTGCAGCAATTTTGGTACGCTTCCCAACTTTTACACCATGAGCTATATGAACCAAATTATCAGTTTTAACCTCATCATGGATTTCAGTATTTCTTGTTATGAATAATCCTTTTGAAATAGCATTGTTCGCCTGAAGTTCAACATTATTACCAATTATTACTTTTCCAGCATGTTTTACAACTTTTCTTTTTCCATCGATTTCTACTACTTCATATCCTGGAGTACCAATAACTGTTCCTGCCCTTATTATGCAATTTTGACCAATTTCTACGTTCTCCCAAATAACCGCATTTGGATATATAATTGTATTTTTACCTATTTTCACATTTTTCTCAGCGATGAAAACCCCTGGAAAAATTCTTGCTGAGGGATCTATAAATGTTTTGAAAGGCTTGACATAGAATTCCGTATCAATCAGCGCTTCATGTATTTTGTAAAAAGCTTCTTTTGGATTTTCAGAAATAATTATTCCGCCATCGAAAAAATTGGATATTTTCTTTGCTAATTCTTTCTTTGTGATAACAGCAGATACTAAAGGATTCTTAATAGCCTCAACATACTTTTCGTTTATTAAAAAAACCAAAGTTTTTCTAGATGATAAAGCATTAAGTTTACCCAACGCCATAAAACTGCCTTCTCTAAAAACTTCTCCTACATCAAGTAAGTTCTTAAGTTCTGTCAGCTTCAATTCAATCACCTCCGAGATAACTTATAATTTGATTTACTACATATTCAACTTCCTCTTTCATAAGCTCTGGGAATATAGGCAAAGCAAGTGTTTCTTCGCACGCCTTTTCTGTCTCGGGCAGAAAACCTTCAGGAATGTTCAGATATGCAAAACATTTCTGCTGATGAAGCCCCATGGGATAATAAATAGAAGTTCCTATCCCCTGTTTTGACAGGTAATCCCTTAAAGCATTTCTCTTTTCTCCTGATATACCTTTAAACCTGACAACATATTGATGAAAAACATGTGAACGATCAGAAGGAACCGGGGGAACAACGAGATGGAACTTGTTGTTGGTTGTAGATTGTTGGTTGGACGTATAATCTAAACCTACAACCCACAACCCACGACTTTTTTTGAATTCTTCCCCATACCATTTCGCTATTTTCCTTCTTTTCTCTATGTATTCATTAAGATGTTTTAATTTAACCCTTAGTATAACTGCCTGTATTTCATCAAGCCTGGAATTTATCCCTACTACTTCATGAACGTATTTAGTTTTGGAACCGTGAACACGAAAACTACGGCAAAATTCGGCAATTTTATCATCATCAGTAACGATCATTCCTCCATCACCGTAAGCTCCTAAATTTTTTGTTGGAAAGAATGAGAAGATGGCCACATCCCCTATCGAACCGCTCTTTTTCACCGTGCCATCGGCATATTTCCATGTAGAACCAATGGATTGAGCACAGTCTTCGAGAATTCTTATTCCATATCTTTCCCTGATAACCTCTAATCTTTCTAGATCAACTGTCTGCCCAAATAGATGTACAGGAATCAGGGCTTTTATCTTCTCACTTTGTGGGTGGTTTTTTAGTACATCCTCAACTTGGTCAAGATTGATATTATAAGTTTGTGGATCTATATCCACAAATATGGGAGTAGCATTATTGCGTGTTATGCAACTAGCAGTAGCAAAAAAAGTATATGGTGTTGTTATGACATAATCGCCTTCACCAACTCCAAGAGCTTTTAGGGCAATATAGAGTGCATCAGACCCATTGGCAACACCTATTCCATGCTTGACACCAACTAATTCAGCAATTTCCTTTTCGAGCTTTTGAACGTTTTCCCCAAGAATAACTCTTCCTGAACTAATTACTTTATCGATTTCTGCTAAAATCTCCTGTCTTATAATTGCATACTGTCTTGTCAAATCAAACAATGGAATTTTCATGTTTTACCTCCTTTGCAAAAATCGAGATTCCGAGAAATGGTAATCGAGAGCCGATAAGAACCGAGTTGCGAGTTACGAGTAGCGAGAAAACCAAGGTTCCGAGAACCCGAGAATGGAACGAGAACCGAGATTAAGTAACCGAGAACCGAGACCTCGAGAAATAGTAATAAGAACCCGATAAGCAAAGAATCAAGAATTTCAGCGTTTTCTTTCTCGTCCTCTCGGTTTTCACCCACAACCAACCACTTACAACTATTTTTTCGTCATACCCTCAGCCAACAGAATCCTCTCTATTTAAAATTGGCAAGCTCAACTTCTCCCATTTCTGAGATTGTAAAAACCATAATATTTTTCATTCCTGCATTTTTAGCGTTATTGGCAATATCATTGGAGTGCCTGAAAGAAGCAACAATAACCACGTCATATCGAAGCTCTTTTGCCTCTTCTGCTGAATAGACATATAATCCATGAAACATATTTCCTTGCTTAACCTTCGAATCATCTACAAATCCTATTGGTTCAATGCCTTCTGTTTGAAGAATATCAAAGAGGATGCTTCCTATAATTCCAGCACCATAAAGTAATGGTTTTTTGTACTCTTCAAATAAAAGCTTGTCCAGAACCTTGCCAAATATTTCTCGGGATTGGGCATAGAGCTTGGCAATTTCACGAAGATATGAAATGGTGAGAAACTGAAGTCTAAATTTTCCGGTATTTGTCAAGACATATTGCATATTTCTCCTGTTTTCTCCTACCTTCTTTATATACCCTTTATTTTCAAAATCGTTTAAATAGCGATTAATCATACTGGGCACTACCCCGGAAATTTGCGACAGCCTTTGTTGAGAAATATCTGGATTTTTCGTAATAGCCCTTAAGATGCTCATTTCGCGAAAATCAGGCGATGGATTCAAAAAAGAAAATTCATTTATGTTCATAATTTCACCTCTTTATTCATTCACTGAGTGAATTATAACATATTCAGCCTTCATTTCAAATAATTACAAATAGAAAACCCTCTTTGAATTTGTTGATATGTCATTAATACTGTATAATTTGACTCGTAGAAAGGAGAGGCTTTTAATGCCAGATTCAGCATTTGTCTCTGTGATTATACCCGCTCGAAACGAAGAAAAATTTATTGCCAGATGTTTGGAAAGCTTTTTGAAGCAGGACTATCCTCAACATTTGATTGAAATTGTTATAGTGGATGGAATGAGCGAGGATAACACAGAGAAAATCGTTTCTAAGTTTATATCAAAACATCCTAATATAAAATTGCTCAAAAACGAAAAGAGGATAACGCCAGTGGCGTTGAATATCGGCATCAAGAATGCCAAAGGTGATTATATATTGTTCTCCGGCGCGCATAGCGAAATACCACCAGATTATGTATCCAGATGTGTGAAGTACCTAGAAGAGTATGAAGCAGATAATGTTGGCGGGGTTGTCATTACCAAGCCCCGTGAAAACACTACAAAAGGCAAAGTTATAGTAGAATTGCTTTCGCATCCTTTTGGGGTTGGTGGGTCAAAATTCCGTACTGGTGTAAATAAACCGACAAATGTTGATACAGTTCCCTTTGGCTGCTATCGTAGGGAGGCATTCGAAAAAATAGGTCTTTTTAATGAACATCTAATTAGAAATCAGGATATAGAGCTAAATTTAAGACTGAAACGAGCAGGTGGCAAAATTATGCTTTTTCCTGACATATCACTGACATATTATGCTCGTTCAACCTTTAAGGAATTGTGGAAAAACAATTTTGGAAATGGTTTTTGGGTAGTTTATGCGGATAAATTCTCCAAACTGCCTTTTTCTTTAAGACATTTGGTTCCCTTTTTCTTTGTTTTGTTCCTCTCTATTGGAAGTATTTTATCTTTTTTCTCTTTCTACACCAGGGAAGTTTTTCTTGCTATTTTGTCTTTATATATGATACTTGATTTTGTATTTTCGCTATCAATTGCCAAAAAGCTCAAAAGCCTAAAAGCTTTCTTTTTATCGTTCTTTGGGTTTTTGAGTTTGCATGTTTCTTATGGGTTGGGGTCAGTGGTTGGTTTTTTATTTGTTTTGTTTAGCGGGGGTAAAAAGCGATGAAAATTTCAATTAGCAGGGATAAATGGAAACCTTTATCAAAAGAATATGGACATCTGCTAGTACCCTCAAAAGCCGCAATTGGAGTAAACAAGAAAAAAGAGCTTGAGCAAATCGGTATGACTTATATATATTCCACAGGCTCTGAAACCGAAATCAATTCTGGCATAGTTAAGCAGCAACCTTTATTTATTGACAAAAACAACTTAGAAATAAATGATTCGATAGAAAATGATAATTACCGTTTTCAAGAAAATGCCGTATTAGAATTACTTTCTTTTGGATATGTATTAGGTAACAATACATTAATTGATGATTTTAGACAAATTATCCCGGGACAGAAAATGATTATTAACAATTACGGAAAAATAATCAACACAAGTGATGAATACAAAAATCTTCCGAGAATAACGAATTTATCAGAGACTGAATTTGAAGAGAATTTTTTTAAGACATTAATGAAGGTTTTCGAGCAAGCTTTATATTTTTCTGAAGGTAAAAGAATTCTTATTCCGCTAAGTGGCGGATATGATTCAAGGCTAATAGCTTGTATTCTTAAAGAGCTGAATGTAAATAATGTTGTATGTGTTAGCTATGGTGTTCCAGGGACAGGGAATGTTGAAACAGATATAAGTGAAGAAGTTGCAAGAAGGCTTGGGTATGAATGGGTTTATATTTCTTATGATTTCAAAAAACTTCGAAAGAGCATGAGATCTCAGAAGTTCACTGACTATCTTATATCCACACATAATTTCTCATCACTACCGCATATTCAGGAATTTCTCGCTTTTGAGGAAATCGAAAAACACTTTGGAAATGAGGAATTTATAATTGCACCTGGGCATTCGGCTGATTTTTCAGCCGGTTCTCATTTGACTGCTCTGGTTGAAAAAGCTCAGAAAACAAGACATTTAGAAGATGTATTTGATGCCATTGTTGCGAAACATTTTGTTTTAAGAAAATTGCCGATTCCTGAGACAATAAAAATTGATCTCATGAATACTCTCGTAGAGTTTAGTAATTATATTGATGAACCTTATAGGATTTTTGAAGTATGGGATTGGTATGAAAGACAGGCGAAATTTATTGTAAATTCAATTCGTTTATATGAATTTTTTGGACATTGTTGGTGGTTGCCGTTTTGGGATAAAAGGTTCATAGATTTTTGGATGTCAGTGCCATTTGAACACAAATTAGGCAAAAAATTATACGACCGTTTTGTTCAAAAGATATTTGAAAAGCATGATGTCAATTTTGACATATCCTCTAAAACAACAAACACATTTAAGAAAAAAACCGAATCATTGATAATAAAATTACTTGGTGGGGGAATTGGTAGAAAACTCAGGGAGCTGTATATGAAGAGAATTTATAAAAACCCATGGGGAATCGACAAAATTGCTAAAGAAATATTGGACGAATTTGGTCATAAGTATGCCACTGAAAAGGAAGTGTTAGATAAATACATAAATGTGTTTAAGGGTCGAAGCTACGACCCAAACTGTTATCTCTCTGAGATTTTGCTTTTAGTTTTAATGAATAAATCAGGAGTAAGGAGCTGCAATGGTGAAAATGGAAACGCTTGCATTTCTTAGCGACTTAAATTTTCAGACTATCGCAAATATTGATACTAAACTATTAGACTTTTTCTCAGATAAGTTAGTAATCGCCAATTTTGAAGGATATCTGGCTAATCGGAATGACCCTACTACTCTTGGGATCACAAAAGAGAATTTTCTTCATATGGTTAAAGCTTTAAATGTCAAGTACTTAAATATCGCTAATAATCACATCTTTGATGATGGTTATGACGGATTTGAGCGAACTATAAATTTTCTCAACGATTGCCAAATACCGTATTTTGGGCTAAAAGAAACACCTTTTGTGGTAATAAAGCTAGAGAACGTTAAAGTTGGTATTTTATCTTTTGCCTGGCGAATGACAGGGGCAAGAAATAATGCTATAAATGTTTGCTGGTTAAAGTGTAGTAAAGTTTTCAAACAGATCGACGAACTGAAAAAGATTTCTGATTATATTGTAGTTTACCCTCATTGGGGAATAGATATGGAAATACTTCCCCACCCCTGGCAGATTACAATTGCTCACCGGTTATTAAAACATGGCGTTGATCTAGTTGTGGGGCACCACCCTCATATTACACAGCCTTTTGAAGATAAAATCTTTTATAGTATTGGGAATACATATCTACCCAATAACGAAGTAACTAACTATCAAAACAACAAGGCGAGCTCAGGACTAATTGTCTTAGTGAACTTTAACGGTAACAACGCAAAAATATCATTCAAAGGCACCAAATTCAGCAATGGACAACTTTGTTTTGACGAAAAAACAAATATTGGACCTCTTCAGTATGATGGTAACTATATAAAATACTTTAAAAAGTGTCGTGCAAAAAAAACTATTCCCATATTTACTGGAAAAATTCAGGACTATTTTTTTGCCCTTCCATATTTGTTGGCACTTGAAAAAATCATAAGTATAAAACCAGTTATAAATTATCTCAGGCGAAGAAAGAAGAGAGAACTATGAAAATAGCGGTTGTTGGTTTTTTACATCAAAGAGAAGATAAACGCGTTATGCGAACAGTAAGGGCATTGTCAAATTTAGGAGAGGTAACTTATTTATATTGGACCGAAAAAAAAGAAAATTCTTGTTCTTCAAATGGGGTAAAATATGTTCCGTTTCTTCATAAAATTCAGCGTGGGCACCCTTTACGTGAGTGGAATTCCAGGAAAAAACACGAGTATGAGATGATAAATCACCTGATAAATCATGAATTCGATATTGCTTACCTTCATCATTATGCTACTACACGAACATTAGCACCTTATAAAGCTCTCAAGAAGAAAGGAACAACTATTATAACTGATTTCCATGAATATGTGCCTGAGGAATATTTATTCGGTACTCTTATAATCCCAAGATTTTTCAAAAACAAAATGGGCAATTATTTATATAAAGCGCTTCTGAAATTATCTGACGGCGTTATTTTTGTTTCCAAATACATGCAGAAAAATGCTTTAAAAAGCGAGCCTGATTTAAAAAGCTTATGGATTCCAAATTATGGAAATTTTACTATCAATCCCCACAAAAAAAATGAAAGGCGCAGAGAAATTGTATTTATTGGAAAGATTCAAAGAAGAATGGAAAAAGAAATCAATATAATAAAAAAACTTCTAAAAAATAGTTTTGAATTCACTATACTTGGAGGTAGATCAGACTTTTGTACAGAAAAGACTAATATTATCCCATTCGTACCATACGAAGAAATGATCTCATATATAACAAAAAGCGCTTTTGCTTTGATTTCTTACGATGTAAAAGACGAAAAAGGTAGATCTTTATTAAATTATATCTACTCCCAACCCAATAAATTTTATGACTCAATTTGCGCCGGGACTCCTGTAATATTGGACAAAAGATTTGAAGAAATGAGGAGTATTGTGGAAAGAGATAATACAGGTTTGATAATTGATCGAAATAACATTGAAGAAGCTTCAAAACTCATATTAAATACCTGGGAAAATGGTTCCAAATACAACGCTTTGTTAAAAAATATTTCTGAAAGGCAAGAACATTATTGTTGGGATGAAAGAAAAGAAGAGCAATTCTTATCTTTTGTATCAAACACACACAAAGAAGCTAAGAAAAGATGATTTAAAGTTTACAGATTTCTCTATATTTGTTTCAAGATGGAGGTCATGAAATGAAAATTCTTTCTGTTGTCGGGGCACGTCCGCAGTTTATCAAAGAAGCCGTGGTGGGTGAGCAATTAAGAAGATATGGAGCACATGAAATACTTGTTCACACGGGTCAACATTATGATGTGAACATGTCAGATGTTTTTTTCAGATATCTCGAGCTAAAAAAACCCGATTACAATCTTTCAGTGGGTTCAGGTACCCATGCATATCAAACAGGGATGTCAATGATCAGGATTGAAGAGGTTGCTATCAAAGAAAAGCCAGACATAATTGTCGTATATGGAGATACTAATGCAACAGTCGCTGGAGCTCTTGTAGGTGCCAAACTCAAAATCCCTGTCGCTCATGTTGAGGCTGGCTTGAGACAGAAACCTAAAGACATGCCTGAAGAAATAAATCGGGTAGTTACAGATCACACTTCTAAATTTTTGTTTTGCCCAACAAAAAAAGCAATTGATAATCTCAAATTAGAAGGGATATCCAAAGGCGTGTACTTTGCTGGAGATGTTATGTATGATCTCTTTCTAAGATTAAAAGACAGTATAGATGATCAAAAAGTTCTTGAAAAATATGGATTACAAAGAGAAAGTTATATCCTTACCACTGTTCATAGAGACTTCAACACAGACAACGAAGAACGGTTGAGAAATATCCTCACAGCTTTGGGAGAAATATCCTATGTAATCCCTGTTGTTTTCCCGATGCATCCTAGAACGAAAAAAGTGATAAACCAGAAAAATTTGTGGAATTTATTGGGGAAGACAAGAGTAATAGATCCTGTACCTTACCATGAACTTGTAGCTTTATTAGCAAATTCCTTGAAAGTAGTAACTGATAGCGGCGGAGTACAAAAAGAAGCGTACTTTGCAGGTGTTTCAGCGATTGTATTAATGCCTGATACAGGATGGATCGAACTTATCGAACATGGTTGGAATGTTCTCGTCGATGCAGACAAAGATCATTTGATTGAGAAAGCCCTCAATCATGTACCACCATCTAGCATGCCAAAAGAACTTTACGGCGATGGGAAAGCCGGGGTGAAAATTGCCAGAATTTTAGTGGGGGAAGATTGAGAAATTGAAAACTTTGATTATTGGCTATGGACATCCTTTTGATGACAAAAGAGTAATGAGAACAGTAATGGCGCTTAAAAAGTTAGGAACTGTGTATTATCAATATGCGGGTGATTCAATAGAAGATGTAGAGTAATTAATTTTAATTGATGAAAAGTAGATCTCTTATGGAGGTGCTCTGGCTGAAAATATTAGTGATCACTTCATTATACCCGGGATATAAGAACCAACCCAGAAAAGAAGCGACATGGGCTATCCATTACTTTGCTAATAAATGGGTGGAACAGGGACATTCAGTAAAAGTTGTAGTCCCCTGGAGATTTTATCCTAGGATATTTTCATTTAGTGCGAGCTCATTGCAAAAAAGAAAATACGCTTTTGAAGAATTTTTCCCCGTCCAAAATATAGAAGTATTTAGGCTTCCCATGAAAAAAATACCCTGGGTCGAGTTTGCGAAAGAAATAATTGACTGCGCCGTAAATAGAATAGTTGAATTTTTGAATATTAAATCATTTAAGCCAGATATAATTATAGCTCAATATTCCAATCCTTCAGGGATTATCGCAACGCAACTAAAAAGAAAGCTGAAAATCCCCTTTATCATGGGCTTACACACATCGGATATTTTTTACCAAAAGAGAAGGCCGAAAACATTTGAAGAAATAATTAGAAATTGTGATGGTGTAGTTTTTCGATCTAAAAAGATCAAAGATCATTTTAACAATCTCAAATTAGCTAATCTTATTTCTAAAGAAAAAATTATCCCTTCGGGTATAAACAAAGACTTTATAATGGAGAAAGATCATATATTAAAGAAATCAAGAAAAGAAACAACAAAAATAATGACTGCCTGCAATTTAATTCCTTTGAAAAATGTTGATGTGTTAATTAAAGCTTTTGCAGAACTGGATTATGAAAATTTAAATTTAACAATTGTTGGAAATGGAAAAGAATTCCAAAAGCTTAAAAAGCTATCGATAAAGAAAGGTATAGAAAAAAATATTAAATTCGCAGGTGAAATGTCCCGCTATGAAGTATTGAATGAAATGAGAAAATCTGATGTATTTGTTATGGTGAGCTCGCCTGAGACTTTTGGGCTGGTTTATCTGGAAGCCATGGCCAGCGGATGCATTACTGTAGGCTCAAAGGGAGAGGGAATTGATGGAGTGATAAAGGACGGTTACAATGGATTTCTCGTTGAACCTAGAAATGTATCTGCTCTCAAAGATACTCTTGAAAGAATAATTAATTTAAATCATTTTGAAAAAGAGAGCATACTGATTAATGGATTAAAAACTGTTTCTGCACTTTCGGAAAATGCAGTGGCAATGCAATATATAAGCTTCATTAGAGAAATTATTGAATTGGAAAAACAAGATTGCAAATAAATATCACGAATCGTTGATAAGCATTATTATAATGAGCATGTTTAGATTTGAAATGCTAACCAAAAAAGTAGCAATTTAGTTAGAAATAAAGAATTCTTATTTTTTAGTTAATACCATTTGTGGAAAAATGAGTGTTGTGTGGTTAGGAGGAAGGAGAAATGATTATCTACTTGATATCATTGTTAAATGAAGTACAAAGACGCGAGGAAATGGAAAAAAAGTTCCCTGGAACATATAAAGAATTCATTATGATTGAAGCAATAGATGGAAGTAAATTAACAGCCAAAGAGTATTTTGAAAAAATTCGTTGTCACTTTTTTAAAAAGTATGATTTGATGACTGTTGGGGAAGTCGGATGTTCCCTTAGCCATATGAAAGCTTATGAAAAGTTATGCAACAGTTCGCACGATTATGCACTCATCATTGAGGACGATATAATCGGAAAAGATGAAGATATTGAGAAGATAAAAAAGACAGCCCCAAAAGTCATCGAATCCTTTGGAGATAATCTTTTATGGCTGGTAGGAGCTGGGAGAGGGAATCGTCTTAAAAAATATGTTTATTGTAAAAATACTGATTTAGAAAATGTATACTTTGTCCATAAGCTTTCTAGAAAATATATAACTGGCACATTTTCATATATCGTAACACGAAAAGCTGCAAAGTCAATACTAGAAAACCAAAAGCTGTGTTTAACACTTGCCGACAGATGGAATGAAATACTTTCCAAAGAAACGGTAGTTCTATACTCGCAGATTTTAGAGCATCCTTTTGAAAATAACAGCTTAATATCAATCGAAAGAAAACAAATGCAATCAATGAGATCTAGGAAGAGGCAACTCTTGGTTGCAGTAAAAGAAGGATTCTACAATAGATTGAGCAAGTTGATAATTCTGTCTTCGAGGTTTAATGGTTATAATCAATTAAACAGAAAATAGTATCTCAAATTATGCACTTTTGGAGGAAAATATAATGCTAAATTTTTCTAAGAGTTTGATTCGTAAATTATTAGAATATAAAACTAAGATCGCTTACAGGAATAGGACAAAATTGCTATTCAAAAACAAAAAGGAAAGATCATTGATATTAATTTTTACTCCCGAACACAGCAATTTAGGAGATCATGCAATTGCACTAGCAGAACGGAGATTTTTGAAAGCTTACTTTCCCACTTTTAATATAATCGAAATATCTGGCCGACATTATAAATTCGATTGGAAGCATATAAAAAGATATATAAGCAAAAATGATCTAATTTTGATTCATGGAGGTGGCTTTCTAGGAACTTTGTGGATACACAACGAGAAAGTATTCAGGAACATACTAAGCACTTTTCCTGACAATGAAATTATAGTTTTTCCTCAATCCATATATTTCAGCAAAGACGAGTTTGGAAGAAGGCAGATGGAAATTTCAAAAAAATATTATGAGGGACATTCTAAACTAACCTTGTGCGTTAGAGATTTAAGCTCCCTTGAATTTATTAAGAATTACTTTAGTGGAGTTAAAAATGTTCTATTTTTGCCAGATATGGTGACTTATCTTAACTTATCAAAACCAAAACGAAATAGAGATGGAGTGATCTTGTGTTTTAGAGAAGACAGAGAGAAAGTTTTTTCAAAAGAACAAGTAAAGATGATTGAAGATGAATTGAATTGTAAAGGTGTAAAATTCAGATATACATGCACAATATCGAAATATCCTGTAGATATTAATATGAGAAAATTGGAATTGGAGAAGAAATTTGAAGAATTCAAAACAAGTAAACTAGTTCTGACTGATAGACTCCATGGAATGCTATTTTCAGCTATTACTGGTACACCATGTATAGCTTTAAATAATATAAGTGGAAAAGTTAAAGGGGGTTATGAATGGATTAAATATCTAAGGTATGTAAGATTCGCTGATAATTTTGAAGATATCAAGAAATATATAAATGAATTTTTCCAGGATGAAAATGCATATATTTACGAAAATACATACCTAAAAAAATATTTCGACATCTTAGCGTTAAAAATATCCTCAAAATTAAAGGGCATATAGGTTATATTAGAAATTTTGGTAAAATCAAACTTCCCGCTATAGAAAAAGGAATTTGTTTATTGATTTTCAGTATTTTACCACTTTTAACTCCCAAACTATGCACTTAGAGGAAAGAGGGAAATATAGGTCATTGAA
>NZ_JFHK01000034.1 GCF_001636545.1 Kosmotoga arenicorallina S304
TTAATGTTGAATTCGGTACCCCGTATCCTTCCCTTATTTCTCTTGTGTTTTTGTGGCCCTCTCCGTATTCTCTTTACCCTTTTAGCTTCAATTCCTTTGAATATTGTCCCCTGCTTCTCATCCCTTCACCCCCTTTTCTTTCATACTATCACCTCGTTATTCCCTGTCCTATTTCTTTAGGGGGTGATTACGATTGAAAAGCCGAGAACCGAGAATCCGAGATCCGAGAGAACTTCTAAACACCAGCAGAGCTGGTCGTGGCAACTCCGAAGGAGTTCATAACACTGGCGTAGCCAGTCATACCCACGCACAGCGTGCTTAGCCGCTGCTTCGCAGCGCCCAGCCACGCAAGCGTCATGCTTTATCTCGTCATTACTTCTATAAGATTATCATCAACTGCTTTTACAAAATCATCGAAATCCTTCGGGGCGAGCAAGAGAAGATAGCTTTCATTTTTAAGCTCTATTGCAATCGCTTTGTCTCCAATTGTAAGCATTTTGGCTGTTTTCCCATTTTTTAGCTTAAAATTTCCGACCCTATAATTCCCGATAGAAGTTCCAAAGGTACGTATAGCAGGCTTATATTCAGTATTTTCATTCCAATCGATGATTTTGCAGGATGCAATATCATCGGGAGTGATCGTTATTTTTGCCGAAAGGGGTATACTTATCCTCATTTCTCCTCTTTTAATTTCTATTCCTGCATTGTTGGGCACAATTATGAGGAGCCAGACCATGAAGAATATTAATACAAAAAGGAAAACAGTAACAATTTTAGGCCTTTTATGCTTTTTGGTGAAGATGGAAAACAATGTAATACCAGCAATCAAAGCGATGATACCATAAGAGAACAGGCTCATTGTAAGAGTAGTCCCGAGTTTAAAGAATTCGGTCATACGCACCTCCAGGTTAACGATGATTTGATGTTCAAAATCATTGTTGAATAAGCATTTCACGTCTTATTGTAGCATGAAGCATTTTTGATCTTTAAGTAAGTTTTTATCTAAATTCTTGTATGTTTTATGAAATTTCAGTCAATTGCTTTATAATCCCAAACTATGCAATTAGCTAAATGAACCCAGAAAGAGATGAGAAAAAGGCTTTAGGGTTACGGACAAACGAAATAAACACGGTAAAGAGGGTTTTTTCCAGATAATATAGTTCTACTTGCTGCTCAACGAATTCCCTAAATCCAATTTGGTCTTTGACATTCAAATAGTATCTCGCTATCATCATGGCTGTGAAGTAGAGAGCTACAAGCTCTATGTGTTTTTCAGTGGAACGCTGTGAGTAAACCTGTGTTTTCAGCCCCAATAGACCTTTTGCCTGCTTGAAGTATTCCTCCACAGTCTCTCTTTTGCTGTAATGATTGAGTATCTCATACTCTGTCATGTTCGTGTCGCTGCAAAGAATGATTCTCGTTTCGTCAGCACTGTTGTCAATGATTATCTTTACCTTTGCCTGGTAGCTCGGAACTCTCGCAATAAATGATGTGACTCCCTTAGTTTTTTTCTTGAGCTTTGAAAGCAAGAAGCTTTTTCCGTCAATCACAACCTTGAGATAGATACTCAGCCTGCAGATTATAGTCGAAGCAGAATTGAAAACCTTTGCAAATATACTGCTGAGCATGAAGGCTGA
>NZ_JFHK01000035.1 GCF_001636545.1 Kosmotoga arenicorallina S304
CTTTTCTTCCTTTCCTCTTCCGTATTTCACTGCGTCGTTTCTGCGTAAATCCTTCCTGACGGTGTTCCGGGTTATCCCGGTGAGTCTTGTTCCCTCACGAATATAACAATCTTCCTCATAAATCCGTTTAATCTCTCTATCCTCTTACACGTTTTTCCCCCCTCGTATACCTCCTTGAGCAGATTGTTTCTATTATCTCGCTCAAGAAGGTCTTTTTTTCCAAGGGGTAACGGGTCAATTTTCTATGGCCCTGGGGGGTCAATTTTATTTGACCACATACACAGGAAAAACAATCTGGAAAAAAGTATCTGGACAGGTACAGCCCTCGCAATTATTTCAAGCATCTTGCTGGCCTTTGTTTTTAATATGGTTTTTGGGAACTTTGAAGGAAGAGTAGAAGAAATTTTTGAAGGAGTGCTCATGTTGCTTGCAGCCGGTGTCTTGACTTACATGATTTTTTGGATGCAATTCAAAAGAGCAGAATTTGAAGGAAAAGTAGACAGAGCAGTTTCAGAAGATAAGCCCATTTACCTTGGATTACTGGCGTTTTCAGCTGTTGTCAGAGAAGGTGTAGAAACAGTCCTGTTCTTTTCAGCTATCAAGGAAACAACTGAACCTTTCCTGGCAGCTATTGGAGGAATATCGGGAATATTAATTGCAGTTGTATTATCCTTCCTCCTTTATAAAGGAACAAGCAAACTATCAATCTCAAAACTTTTCTTCTGGTCAGGAATGTTTTTGTTTATTATTGCAGCTGGTCTTTTTGCTCACGGGATACACGAGTTCCAGGAAGCCGGGCTTTTACCAGTTTTCATTGAACATATTTATGATCTAAACGGCATTCTCAGCGAAAATGGAGTGCTGGGAGGCATTTTGAAAGCGGTGTTTGGATACAATGGCAATCCTTCTTTCCTTGAATTCCTTTCTTACTGGCTGTTTATAGGAACGATCGGATCAACCGCGATTAATAAAAGCAGAAAATTACAACAGCTTTCTTCAGTATAAAACAAGGGGAAGCAAGTGTGCTTCCCCTTTTATTTATTAATAAGTTCCTTGATTGCAGAAACTGCTTGCTCTGTGGTCATATTGCGAATATCAACACCTTTGTGTTTTTTCGCATCAAAACCGGCATTCTCAAAGGCATCTCTATACATTTTTGCCTGCATTGTAGGATCGCAGCCAGCGACATATAGCTCATCAATATCCTTATTCTCTGTGAGTGTTTTTAAATATTCATCGCCGTCGGTTGCACAGAGCTGCGGATGAAGCGAGACAAAATCAACGATGTTTTCTCTGCGTATAGCATTCAATACCTCAAACACGTCCATCTGATGAAAGGAAGGGCATGTTCCCTGGCATACGCACAATAATAATCCTTTTTTTGCCATATTTACTACCTCCTATCTCCAAAATATGTTATAGCTTCGCTGGGGCAAATTTTTTGACAACCACGGCAAAACTCTACACAGTGTTCAGGATTTGATACTACTGGCTTTCCGCCTTCCACAGAATAAACTTCGTGGGGGCAAAAATTCGCGCAGGTCAAGCAACCTGAACAATTTTCATAATCAATTACTGGATGCCAGTTTTTCGCCATTAACTTTCTTCCTCCTTTACTGGTTATAACTTTTTCAAATCCTCAAGAACTTTTAAGGCTATTTTTTCAACATCTTCATCGTCAAAATCCAGTGTTGGAGCTTTTGGAATGCCAAGCTCACTGATGGTTAGAACATAATCTGGTTTTATACCCCTTTGCTCCAGGATGTTACTTGCACATTTCAGTGCGCAACCATTTATTACTACTAACTTTTTGGCATCTTTGGCAATTTTTACGTGAGTTGGCGAATTTGCTGCCACTGCTGCAAGGCAACACATTCTTGCACCTGTATTGCTCAAAGTCAGTTTTTTTGCGATTTCATTCCCTACCTGGCCTACACTGGAAGCGCCATCACAAGCCAGTACGATGTATAGTTCCTTTGATTCTTTTGCACAATGAGGTAAAATCGTCCAATCTTCTTTTGCCATTTTTATTCACTCCTTTATAAGAGTTTTCATTCATATTATATTGCATAATTGCACCATTATGCAACAATGTTTAAACCGGGTTCTATACCTCTTCAAAAGCTGCTCACACAATTATGTAATCCAAAACTCATGTGAATTAAAGAACAATTTACATTTATACATAAATAAAAAAGGCTGCCCTAAGGCAGCCTTAAGTTGCCTGAATAACTAATTTTGCGGTAAATAATACACAGTAACTCCCCTATCTATAAGAGCTTGAACATCATTCATGTCATCTGAACCAGATGTCGTATCGAGTAAGTTATACCTTATATCAACGGTATCCCCGCTTGAAATTCCCGAATTATCCACAAGGGGTTGAATATCAGTGATATCATTGGAGCCAATCCAAAGTCTGTTCAAATTCACCAAACCCTGAAGCTGGCTGATATCTGAAATATTATTATTAGTTAGCCACAAAGAGTTTATGCCGGTCAAGCCTTCAAGAAAGTCGAGGTCTGAAATCTGGTTGTTGGCAAGCCTGAGATCATAAACAGCTGTAAAAGATGCCAGAAAGGTCACATCTGAATTTGTGAGGTTGAGGTTTTCAAGCTGCAAATTCGTTATTTGTATCAGATCGTGTATATGCGAGAGCTCCGAAGGTGAAAAAGGATTCCCGCTAAGGTACAGCAGCTTTAAGTTTGTTAACCCTTCCAGAGGAGTTAAGGAAGTTATATTATTATTAATCGCATAAAAGCCTATCAGCGATGTATATCCACCTATAACCGAAATATCACTGACCTGGTTGTAGTCAAGATATATATGTAGAATATTTGTGAAATCAGGAAGAGATGAAATATCCGAAATCTGGTTATAGCTTAGCATTAGAGCATATAAACCTGTCATATTTTCCAGAGGGCTAATATCTGTAATTTGATTTCCACCCAGATTGAGATAGTCCAACTTTGTTAAATTTTGCAGGGGAGTTATATCATCTATTTGATTCGTCTGCAAATACAACCATTCCATATCTGTCAGCCCTTGCAAAGGCGTTATATCAGAGATTGAATTGGTACTCAGCCATACCCATTTAAGGCTGTCCATATATTCAAGGCCTGCAATATCTGCTATGCCCAAATTGTCCGCACTCAGTTCTGTAAAATCACCAAGCTCCTTCGCGTAAACAGTATCCGTCGCCGCTTTGCCGATGCGAGGAAGCACCACAGCTCTTAAATTGCTATCAGGCATATTCACTTCATTCCCGAGATCCATCGCTTCATAAATAGCTATTTCATCTAACCAGACAGCGTTTTCATAAGCGTTTTGAGAACCATCTCTTTCGTATTCCCACTTTAGTGTATGAGTACCTGCAGGTACCTCCCTGAAAACCCGATACCATCCGCTTTGTCCGGACCAATTTCCTGCGAGCGTGTCGTCAATATAGAAATTAAGATAATGGTGGGTAATTCTTATCGAAGTCTTACGATAAAAGGTTATAACAGCATCTTGTGGAAGGTTAACCTGTACCTCAATATAACAACTCTGGTCAGCTCCTATTCCGCTTAACTCAAGGGTGAATGTTCCCTCTTGAGTTTCTTCAGATTGAACAAAGGGTACAGCATCGCCGCCTGTAACCCATGGGTTCGCCGTTAAATCCCCAGTTTCAAAATCCTCAAAGAAATACACAGCGCCATACGTACCTGTTGTGAAACTCGCTACTTCGCTTAAAGCAGTTTTTTTGCCAGCTTCGGCTTTTACCTGCCAATAATAAGTTGTTGATGTTGCAAGCGGTCCGGGAGAATAGGATTCTACTGACAGGTCATTTGCCACTAAGGGCATACTATCAGCGGAAGTGCCAAAAAAAACGTCAAAAACAGGTGGAATTGAAGAATTTGACTCAACATGCCAGCTAAGTGTTGGATTCACTGAAACACCAACAGAATTATCTTCGGGATTCATGTTTGTGATAACCAGCTTATTGCATCCTTGAAAGCAGCCCATTATTAGAAACAACACTAAAAGAACGGCTCCTAAAAGAAGTGAATACCTTTTCATTAATCATGCCCCCTTAAACACTGCTAAATTAACCATATTTCCGAAAGATTCAACACTTCGAAGAAGAAAAAAAGAGAGTCAGAAGCGTCTTTGAGATAATATAAAAAAACCATGCAACAAGTCAATGTTTTCAAAGAGTCTAAAAAGTAAAAGAAAACGTTATGAAAAAGCCAGTCCCTTTAGACTGGCTTTGAGAAGTCACTATGGACTGTAGCTCCTGTGAATTCTTGACGCTTGAATTTCAATTCTTTCTGTAAAGTTATAGGAAGTCTCAGGAGGGGACCGCTGAAAAACAGAAACGGCAAGATTTCGGATAGCCATAATGAACTTTTCTATAAATTAAGCCCAATTGCATAGCCGTCCCTTATAGCTTCAACAATTTTCCCCACTCTTGTCATATCCCCAATGATGTGTGTGGGAACAGGAACATCTATTTTTTCAAATTCACGCGATTTTTCCCCAAAGGCGGCAACAAATATATCCAGATCGAGTTCCATTTCCATGCCGTCGTTCTTTTTGATATTCAAAGATGACTTTGAAATCTTGACTATTCTTGAGCCAGTTAATATTTTTACATTATGCTCCTTAAGTTCGCGTAGCAGGTAATTTCTGCTTATTGGTTCCATTTCTTTGGCGACCTCTGGTAGCATTTCAACTATTGTGACCTCACATCCTTTAGTAGCTAAATAGAGAGCAATTTCACAACCCACAAGGCCTCCTCCACCTACGACTACTCTTTCCCCTTTCTGAAGCGTGATTTTTTCATCCAATACGTCGGAATAGAGCACAACATTTGGACCATCGATTCCTTCAATATCAGGTATAAAAGGTTTAGCACCCATGGCAAGGACAATTTCATCGGGATTTTCCTTCATAACTCTTTCAACATCCACAGCCGTATGTACTCTAATATCTACACCAAGTTCTTTAAGAACTTCGGAGTAATAACCTATTAGCCAGCGCATTTTTTCCTTTCCCGGTGGAACGGAACCTATCCTCACTGCACCACCTATCTCTTTTTCACGTTCAAAAATCGTTACACGATGACCTTTTAACGCAGCCACTCTCGCCGCTTCAAGTCCCGCAGGCCCAGCACCAATTATTGCAATATGCTTAGGAATTTGAGAAGGGATGATTTTTTCATAGTCACTACTCTTCCCTACAATGGGATTTACTCCGCACCTAATGGCTGTTCCCATTGTATGCCTTGAACGAATACATTCAGAGCATCCAATGCATTTGCGAATGGTTTTCTCTTTTCCATACAGTGCTTTAAGTGGCCAATCCGCATCTGCTATTAACGTTCTGCCAAGAGCAACAAGGTCAGCCACTCCACTGATGAGAAGCGATTCGGCTATCTCTGGTTCTCTAATCACCCCTACCGCAATAACCGGTATCTTGATGCCTCCATCTTTTAAGGCCTTTGCTAGATTTGAACGCCAGGCCTGTTTATAAGCCATAGGTTCTAATCTTTTTTCCTTATCACCAAAACCTACATCCGCGTGAACAGTAGCATAACCATATTCTTCAAACTTTCTGACTATATCAACGCCATCATACTCTCTCAAGTTATGCACTTTGA
>NZ_JFHK01000036.1 GCF_001636545.1 Kosmotoga arenicorallina S304
CATTTTCCTACCAATAGAACTAAGGCTTTTGAAATGAGATATGGCAAGGCCCCTGGTGTAATCGAGTAGTAGTGTTTTGTGTTCAGACCTGGGAAAAGAAGTCTCTTCACACATAGAATTTAGAAGTTGTGGTATATTAGTTGTGGGCATGGGAAACCTCCATATGTTGTGTTTGGCTTCACAACTAATTTACTAGGTTCCCATGCCTTTTTCAATGACCTATCTTTTCCTCTTATCTTCTAAGTGCATAGTTTGGGTTATAATAGATTATCTGCATTCTTGTTGAATGCATATTATTTCAAAAAAAGGAGGGGTATTTATGAAAAGAGTTATCCTTGTTCTTGTGCTTATGCTTTCAGTTCTCGCATTTTCGGGGAATCTCGTAAAAGCTTATACAACGCTTGAAGAACCTTTGGCAAAAGAATTGTTTGACCTGTTTGAAGCGCAAACAGGCATAAAAGTCGAATGGGTAAGGCTCTCAACTGGTGAAACAGTCGCAAGGCTTGAAGCTGAAAGAGAAAATCCCCAGGCATCAATCTGGGTTGGTGGAGTTGGATTGGGACATATCGAAGCTAAGATTAAAGGTCTTACAACTCCCTACAAATCACCGCTTGCTCTTCGAATACCAGCAGGATACCGTGATCCAGAGTTTTTCTGGATTGGCCTTTACATTGGCCCTCTTGCTTTTGCAACTAACAACAACAGGGCTGAAGAACTTGGGATCGAACCACCAAAGGGCTGGTTTGATATTATAGACTCCGATTACAGAAACATGGTAAGAGTTGCAAATCCAAATACCTCCGGTACCGCGTATAACGTAATCACAACCATATACCACCTTTTTGGCGATAATGAAGACCTGACATTCATGTACCTCCATCATCTTGACAGGAATGTCAACATGTATACAAAATCTGGTTCTGCTGGCGGTAAAGATTGTGCAATTGGGGAAACCCCCATTGCAATCGGTTATCTTCACGACTTGATAAGGCTCCAGAAAAACGGCGCACCAATAACCATTACGATACCGGAAGAAGGCACAGGATTTGAAATCGCTTCTATGTCGTTGATTAAAGGTGGAAAAGAACCTGTTGAAGCGAAGAAACTATATAACTGGATTCTTGGAAAAGATGCTCAGGAAATCATAGCGAAATGGTATGTCATACCGCTTTCTCCCGAAGCACCAAAAGATAAAGTTGAAGTTCCTATCGAGACCATCAGGACAGTGGACCAGGATTTCGTCTGGGATGCCGCTAACAGAGAAAGACTAACTGACAGATGGAATAATGAAATTGGAAGGTAATTCCCGCTGAATTATTTTGGCCTGCACCGCTTTGCGGTGCAGGTATTTGTATTGTTAAAACCTATCAACTGGTCAATCCCCGGAGGTGTTAATCATTTATGCGGGCAAAAATTCTAAAACTCGTGGTAACGGTAAGTCTTTTTGCAGTTTTGATCTTCTGGGTATTCAATAGTATAGAAAAGGAATTTGTTAATGCAGCAAAGGAAAGAATCATAGAGATATCCAGTCTTATCTCATCTTCAATTCCTGAAAAAAATATACAAGATTGGCTTGAAGATATGAATATCAAATATCCAGATGTGCAGGTGATTTACATTAAAGGGCTTGAAGAATACGGCGAGATACCCAAATATTTTTATCAAAGCCCGAAAAGCGCTGACTTATTTTCAAAGTTGAAAACAATGGACTTTTTTGATTACGGTATAGAGAGCACTGTATATGAAGAAACCTATTTTCATGAGGATATATTAAAAATAGATAACAACCAGTATTTTACTGCTTTTGTCCCCGTTCTTGAACCGGAATATGGCATGGTGACAGGCTCATTGGTATTACTGCACGACGCTTCTGGAATTCTCAAAACCATTAGAACTATTTGGGGCTTTGCCCTTCTTTTGATAGGTGTTGTTTTTATTGTATCTTTCATCACCAGCTTCATGAGAGACCCCACGTTGGGTTTTACAATTCTCATTGTATTCATCATTGTCGGTACATTTATAGCTTACCCTCTCTATGAGGCCTTCAAATTGACGATTTTCCAGAACGGTGAGTTTAGCCTGGATGTCTGGAAAAAAGTTCTGACAACAAAAAACTATTCTCTCGCACTCTGGGGAAGCATAAAGTTGGGGATGCTCACGGCGACGACATCAACGATAATTGGCTTCCTTTTTGCTTTCTCTCTCACAAGGATGAAATTAAAAGGGAAAAAATTCTTCGCAACCATGGCGACTTTGCCAGTTATTTCCCCTCCCTTTTCGTTAACGCTCTCAATCATTTTGCTCTTTGGAAACAATGGCCTGATAACCCGCAGGTTGCTTGGCTTAACCTCTTTTGACATATACGGCCTTGATGGGCTGGTTATAGTTCAAACGATGGGCATGTTTCCAATAGCTTTTCTCGTTTTGAGTGGGGTTCTGGAAGCCATTGACTCAACTCTCGAAGAAGCCTCAATGAACATGCAGGCAAGCAGATGGAAAGTATTTACCACCGTAACCTTACCGCTTTCTTTTCCGGGAATTGCCAGTTCCTGGTTGCTGGTATTCTCCAATTCCATGGCTGACTTTGCGAACCCGCTAATTCTTTCTGGAAAATACAAAGTGTTATCCGTTGAGGCATATCTTGAAGTTACTGGCATGCACAGATTGCAAAACGGTGCTGCGCTTTCCATTTTATTGCTTATACCTACACTTGTTGCCTTTTTGATTCAAAGGTATTGGGTGAATCGAAAAACATATGTAACTGTAACTGGTAAACCCAGTGCCCGGATTGTAGAAATAGCCAGCAAACCCGTAAAAATCTTTCTAATAACAATGATGGGAATTATCTCAGCTTTTCTCATTGGCCTTTATTCAACGATAGTAGCCGGATGCTTTGTTAAGAACTGGGGAATCGATTATTCTTTTACCCTTGAAAATATCACCGAAGCCTTGTCAAGAGCCAGAGATGCCCTTATAGATACAACAACACTGGCAGCAGTTGCTACCCCTATTGCCGGAATTCTCGCTATGGTCGTTGCAATGATAATAGTCAGGAAAAAATTCCCCGGGAAAAAGCCTTTGCAACTGCTCGTTTTAATGCCCTTTGCAATACCGGGAACGTTGGTAGGTATAAGTTATATTATTGCCTTCAATAAGCCGCCACTGTTGCTGGTGGGAACAGGCGCAATTATCGTAATAAACTACATTATAAGAGAATTACCGGTGGGTGTAGAAAGCGGGGTTGCTACTTTGAAGCAAATTGATCCGGCTATTGAAGAAGCTGCCCAAAGTCTGGGGGCAGATTCGCCAACCGTGTTCAGGACAATTGTGCTTCCCCTGATCAGGCCGGCTTTCATCTCAAGCCTGTCGTATACCTTTGTCAGGTCCATGACTGCAGTAAGCGCCGTGATTTTCCTTATTTCTGCAAGATGGTATCACATTACGATTCTCATATACAATTTCTCGGAGAATTTGAGATTTGGTTTAGCGAGTGTCCTGGCAACCACGCTTATAGTCATTATTCTTGCTGTGTTTGGATTGATGAGGTTGCTTGTAAAAAAGAGTTCCTACATGGAGAAAACAATAATTTCGGGGTGATATGAATGAAGTCAGTTTCGGTTACACTGAAAAATATTTCAAAGGTTTTCAAAGGTTTTGAGGGACAGGATATAAGAGCAGTTGATGATGTTTCATTCAGCGTAAAACCCGGTGAATTTGTTACCCTGCTGGGACCATCAGGTTGTGGTAAAACCACTACTTTGAGGATGATCGCAGGTTTTGAAACTCCCACAAAGGGAAAGATAATGATAGGCGAAGGCGATGTCACATTCACACCTCCGTGGAAACGTGATATAGCCATGGTTTTTCAGAGTTATGGACTTTTCCCTCATATGAGTGTTGGGAACAATGTGGCATATGGATTAAAAATGAGGAAAATGGACAGGGAAAAGATAAAGAAACAGGTTAGCGAAATTCTTGAATTGGTTGGATTGAAAGGTTTTGAGCATCGCCCGCCATCAAGCCTCTCCGGTGGCCAGCAACAAAGAGTAGCCCTGGCAAGGGCACTTGTTGTTGAACCTTCCGTTCTTCTTTTTGATGAACCCCTTTCTAACCTTGATGTATTGCTCAGGGAACAAATGAGGGTTGAAATAAGAAGAATACAAAAGCAGGTAGGAATAACAGCTTTATATGTTACTCATGATAGGACAGAAGCCATGACACTATCTGACCGGATAATAGTCATGAATAGCGGCAAAATAATGCAAATTGGAACTCCCAACGAAGTGTATGAAAAGCCTGAGTCAAAATTTGTTGCGAGCTTCATGGGCAAAATAGCCTTTTTCCCTGTTGAAATCAAAGCTATCATGGAAGACCGAGTCAAAGTTGCAATAAAAGGCAAAGAACTTGTTTTGAATAAAGAAATAGAAATATCCGAAAATCTGAAATACGTTCTGGGCTGTCGACCAGAAGGTCTTTATCTGGAAGCTCCCGGAAAAGGCCATATCGAGGGTAAGGTGCTTACAAACGTATATCTTGGTAACTATGTTGAATCCTATGTGAAAACGGAATTTGGAGAAGTCATGGTGAAAACAGAGGCTGGGGTTTCCGATGGCTTTGAAGAAGGAGCGGCTGTATCAGTAGCCATAAAAGAAGAGCGTGCAAAATTGATTCCAGATACACAGGCTAACAGTTGATTATAAGTCCATGAGCGAGAAACCTTTGTTGAAGATGTGTCGAGAAAACGAGATTCGGCTCTCACCATTTTTCACTTGAATTGAAACTACGGATAACCCACAATTACACGAAAATTCAAAAGCCTGGATAAAGCCAGTATATAATTGGTTTAGAAACCAATATAGTTTTCGTATACTAAAAATTTGCTGGGGGAAGTTACGTGAATGAATACATGCTCGAAATGAGAAACATCTGTAAAACATTTGAAGACAACAACGTTATCGCTCTGGACAATGCCAGCCTCTTAGTCAGACAAGGCACAGTTCATGCCCTTGTGGGCGAAAATGGTGCCGGTAAAACGACAATGATGAAAATCCTCTGTGGAATTGAAAAGAGGGATAAAGGACATATCTTTCTAAAGGGAAAAAGGTTCGAAGCAAGAAGTGCTAAAGAGGCTTTTAATGCAGGTATTGGCATTGTGCAGCAGCATTTCAGGCTGATTGAGGATTTTACCGTTGCTGAAAATGTAGTTCTTGGCCAGGAAAGGCATGCAAAATTCGGGTTCGTTAATATGAAAAAAATCAACGAAGAGATATTGAAGCTTTCAATTGAAAGCGGTCTGGAGATTGATCCCGAATCAATAGCCGCAAACCTCTCTGCTGGTCAAAGACAAAAAGTGGAAATATTGAGAACGCTTTATTGTGGGGCAGATTTGATTATACTCGATGAGCCAACGACAGTTTTGACCGAGCAGGAAATTGAAGAGCTGTTCAAAACGATAAGAACGCTAAAAATGCAAGGCAAGACTGTGATTTTTATCACCCACAAACTCGAAGAAATATTCGAAATTTCAGATGATATTACCATTCTCAGGCATGGAAAAAGCATAGCGAGTGGACCTATTACAGAATTCAACAAGAAAAAAATATCCTATCTTATGGTTGGTGAAGATATAGATTTTGAAAAACCGGCTTTTAAAACCCAAAAAGGGGAGGTCGTTTTCAGGGTTGAAAATTTGCATGTGAAAGGAACAAATGATTTTACAAACGAAGTTAAGGGAGTCAGCTTTGAAATAGCAAAAGGGGAAATATTGGGTATCGCTGGAATAACGGGCAATGGACAGTTGCAATTAATAGAAGCTCTTGCGGGTTTGAAAAAGGTGTCTTCCGGGAGGATTATGCTTGGAGATAAAGAAATCACCAATCATGAAGTAAGAGAGATAAGAGATGCAGGACTGGCATATATTCCGGAAGACAGAATGAAGCAGGGAGCTTCGTGCGAATCAAGTATCTTTGATAACGTCATAGCGACAAAGTATTATAAAAGTGAATTCTCCAAAAAGGGCTGGATAGACAGAAAAAAATCATACGCCTTTGTTAATAAACTTATGAAAAAATATACTATAAAAGCCCCATCACCAACTACAAAGGTCGGCCTGCTCTCCGGCGGAAACATTCAAAAGGTTATCATCGCCAGAGAATTCTCTTCCGACCCAGAGGTGCTGATAGTCTGTGAGCCTACATGGGGTCTTGATGTGAGATCCACAAAGTTTGTTTATGACTCTCTCCATGAAATGCGCACGGAAGGCAAAGCTATACTTCTCGTTTCAAGCAATCTGGACGAGATATTGCATCTTGCAGACAGAATACTCGTCATGTATAAGGGTGAAATCATCGCTTCCTTTGAAAATTCAGAAGGATTGACAAAATCACTAATCGGCGAATACATGCTGGGACTGCATTTAAAAGAGAAATCAGAGGTGTTTTAGCGGATGAAGAACTTGAACTTACTCAGAACATTCATCACAATATCAATCGCTTTAGGGATAGGAATTTTTGTGATAGCAATTACCAGCAGCGAGCCCGCAAATGCTATAAGTTCTTTTTTTATAGGACCATTTAGCAGTGCGTACTTCTTTGGCAATATGCTGGCTGCTTCTATTCCTCTGATGTTAACAGGGCTGGCAGCGAGCATTGCTTTTTCAGCCTCAGCTTTCAATCTGGGGCTCGAGGGCCAGCTTTACATAGGTGCTCTTGTTGGAACCTATATAACATGGAAATTTCAGGCATTATCCCCCCTTTTGCTGATACCTCTTGTTCTTGTAATTTCATTTCTTGCAGGTGGCATAATCGCAGCTTTTTCAGGATATCTGAAGGTAAAAAGAAATGTGAATGAGCTAATTTCATCCTTTCTCATAAGCTATACGTTGGTATATATTGGTGACTTTTTCCTGGAAGGGCCCTTCAAAGATCCCTTAGCTGGTCTGGCGGCATCGCCTTATTTCGATTCAAAGCTCATGTTCAGCAAAGTGCTAAAACCTTCTGATTTGCATGCCGGAGTATTCATAGCGGCTGGTATTATTTTCATCGTCTATTTTATGATGAAAAAAAGCACCCTTGGTTTTGAAATAACCATGACAGGAAAGAACAGGATTTTTTCTCAATACGCTGGAATGCCCGTAAGCAGGGTTACAGTTATCGCTATGCTCATGAGTGGAGGATTTGCCGGGCTTGCGGGAATAATCGATATTTACGGGATTCACGGGAGAATGATACGCGGCTATTCAGCTGGATACGGCTGGAATGGAATTGCAGTAGCGTTAATTGCACGAAATCACCCTTTGCTGGTAATACCTGCCGCGATATTCTTCGCTTATCTCGAAAGCGGCGCGAATGTTGGCTCCCTATTTTCAGACATCACTCCTGAATTGGCGAGGATAATCCAGGCCGCTGTGTTCTATTTAATTACAGCAGAAGGGCTTTTTAGTTTTATGAAAGCCAGAAAGGAGGCCGTAAGTAATGGGTGAGTTCATACACACAACAATGACAATGATGACTCCAATATTGCTTGCGGCTCTTGGAGGGCTTTTTACTGAGCTTTCAGGCCTTCTAAATATAGGGCTTGAAGGCATGATGCTCTCTTCAGCTTTTTTGTCGGTGTATGTAGCGAATATTTCACATAGCATATTGTTTGGAATAATTGCAGGAGTGAGTCTTTCAGTTATTCTTGCCCTGATAATGGCGTATCTTTCACTAAACCTGAAGGCCAACATTTTCATTGTTGGGTTGGCAACCAACCTATTTGCAAATGGATTGACCGTGTTCCTTTTATACACATTATGCAATTCAAAGGGGACTGTATTCTTTCCAGACGCCCCGAAGCTTAATACGATTGAAATTCCGGTGATGCATAATATCCCCTTATTAGGAAAGATTATCAGTGGATATAACATTCTTGATTACCTTGCAGTCACCTTTGTGCTTGTTTGCTTTTATGTCGTTTTCAAAACAACTTACGGTTACCATTTGAGAGCCGTCGGAAAGGACAGCCAAACAGCTGTTAGCGTTGGGATCTCTGTATATAAACATAGAATGCTTGCTTTTATCATAAGCGGTTTTTTTGCAGGGCTTGGCGGAGCTTCTCTTTCCCTTCCTTTGCAAACCTTTGTGGGCGGAATGACAAACGGCAGAGGCTGGATAGCCCTTGTAGCCGTTGTCCTTGGAAGGGGGAATCCTTTAGGAATATTCGTGGCATCTATTATTTTCGGTGCAGCCTCCGCGCTCTCCAATATCCTTCAGGTGAACACAGAGTTGTCTCCCAAACTACTATTAACGCTCCCATTCTTGGTTACGCTTATCGCTATGATACTGTACGAAAAGAAAAGAACGGATTATTGAAAGATATTATTTGTTCAAGAGAGGTATCACAAAGAACATGGGTTCTTCATATGGATGAACGTCTCTTATTGCTTTTATAACAGCGTCTACATATTTTTTTGAGCATATGAATTCAACTTTCATTTCTTTTCCTTTTTCGATTTTTCCCACTTCTCCAAGATATGGATTTGACCCTTCAAGGGGTCGCCAGTACCCCGTAACTGGATGGTAAGAAATGCAGTTGTCATAATTTCCAAGCCTACAAGCACCCGCTGCATTTACCTTTTTCCTGAGTTCATCCACAAAACCCTTGGGGATAAACACCTCAAATTTGACGTATTCATACTCCATCATTTCACCACCCAGAAATTTTCAATTCATTTTCTATATCGTCCAGCGAGCCAGTGATAAAGGTTATTGTTGCGCCATCGCTGATCGCAACAATATTACCTGCTTCATCTGTCCGAAAGAGCTTTATGTTTAACTCTTCGAGCTTGTTTATAGTTTCCATTGCTGGATGACCATAACGGTTGTTTTCCCCGACACTTGCAACTGCGAATTCAGGAGAAGTTGCCAATAGAAATTCAAAAGAAGATGAACCTTTGCTTCCATGATGACCAAGTTTCAAAAGATCAACATCCAGATCATATCCAAGGGAAAGCATTTCTTCTTCCACCTCTACCTCTGCGTCTCCGGTAAAGAGAAAGCGGATATTTCCATATTGCAGTAGTATAACCACGCTGTAGTTATTGGCATCATCATAATGCAAGCGATTTGGCGAAACTACCTCAAGGTTCACGGCAGGATCAAAGGGAATGAAATATCCTCCAAGGGCAGGGACTATTTGCAAATCGTTATCCAGAATGGCTTCAACTATATATCTAAAGGCTTTGGTTTCTTTGGCATAAAGTGGCATATAGATGCGGTAAAAGCTTTTAAAGGTGTTGATAATCTCGTCAATGCTGCCTATGTGGTCAAGATCCGGGTGGGTAACTACAAGAATATCTATCTTTTCCACGCCCATAGCAGAAAGATAGTTCATAACATTTTCAAATTCTTTATTTAAACCTGCATCAATAAGCATGGTACTTCCAGACGGAGAGATTATCAAAGTGCAATCTCCCTGCCCCACGTCAATGAAATGTACCTGAAGCAAATTGGTAGCTTCAAAAGATGTTGCGCTTGCAATGCAGGTATCAGACGAAGCCGGGCTTTCCCCCGCAAAGAAGAGAACCTGAATGAGCAATATTAGAATCAAAAACAGTTTTTTCATTTTTTCCACCCCGCTTGACCCAGGTGTACCGTGGCGATTATAGCACCAACCTTTGGAAAAACCGCTGAATTTTAAACACTTCATAAGTAGCAAAATGAAGAATGTTTCAGATTCATTTTAAGATTTCTTGGCAGTATGTAATACAATGCATTCCATTCGGGAATATACTCTTTGTGAAGGTTGTGAAATAAACAAAAGGCTATTTCATGATGTATTTCTTAAATGTTTAAATATCACCAATACAATTATTTGTCCCCTCCTCTTAGAGTGAAATACTGCAAAGAATTCGGTGCTCTTCTAAATTGCTTCTTGTGAATAATAGACTTCCAGCGCTTCTTTAGCTTGCCTTCCAAACTGCTTTAGGAGGCGAAAAAAATGAAATCTGTTGTTATTGCCATCATCATATGTCTGGTCTTTTTAGCCGGATGCAATGTGCTTGACAATTCGAACACGGAAGAATTCAGGTTACTTACCGAAGAACCAGAAGGCATTATCATTGAAGTATTAATGGTAGAAGCAACGCTTATGGAGAGCGGAAAAGAGGTAATTATTGCAGATTCCTGGGAGGATATAGACATTCTAAAGGATGCAGATATAAATAAAATGGTTCATTATGTGGCTATGAATATTGATGCAACCCCGACGAATGTATTCTTCCACACCGGGGAAATTACGCTCACAGCAATCGAGTTCCCATATACTTGCAAAATCCCCTCCGGGAAACTCCATATCAATCTCCCTGTTATGCCTGTTGAAACGTTACGGCAGGTGAGATTTTCTTACGATGTGGGATATCGACACCCAACCGACGACAAATATATAGTCGAACCCGTAATAAAAATCATTGAGATAATTCCAAATAGCCCTCCATATATTTCCGACCGTTCTCCAATGGATGAGGCTGTAGATGTCCTTTGTGAAGATAAGATGTCTTGGGCATTCAATGATCCCGATGGAGATTCCTTAACGTATGATATCTATTTCGGAACAAGTGCAGCTCCAACACTTTCTGCATGGGGAATTGGTGAAACATCTTATACTCCAGACGAAATGATAGGTCACACGACGTACTACTGGAAAATATTTGCCAGAGACGATTGGGGAGGTGAAGCAGAAGAACCTGTCTGGAGTTTTACAACTGCAAACAGACCCCCCGAAATTTCCGTACCCGATCAAGATTTATATGAAAATGAAACCCTTACTCTCAACCTGCTTGAATATGCCTCAGATACAGATGGTGACCCATTGAGCTTTATCTTGTTTAGTGGAGTTGGAGCTATAACAGATGCTACATATACTTACTGTCCTGATTATTATGCTTCAGGCACATACATAGTGGAAATAGAGGTCAATGATGGATGGGGTGGAACTACAAATGATACCTTTGAAGTGACTGTCTACAATGTGAACAGAGCGCCTTCAGCACCGAGCAGCCCAATACCAAGAAATGGTGCAACAGAAGTTCCCGTTGCTAAGGGAATGAGCTGGTTATGCAGCGATCCCGATGGAGATCCTCTTCTCTATGATGTGTATTTTGGGGACATGAACCCTCCACCAATACTTCTTTCTGATTTCCCGAAAAGTTCTTTTGACTATGATTTAAACCCGGGAACAAAGTACTACTGGAAAATAGTGGCAAAAGATGGTTATGGAGGGGTAACAGAAGGTACCTTGTGGGAATTTGAAACCATACTTCTAAACAATCCACCTGAATCCCCGATCCTGATACTTCCTGAGAATGAAATCACAGTAAGCGGACCAGAAATAGGATTTCTCTGGGAATGTATTGATCCTGACGGGGATCCGTTGCTGTATGATTTCTACCTCGCACCGGAGGCTGAACCCTTTGAATTGCCGTATTTGGTTGATTATCCAGAAGATTTTCTTCTAATTCATGTTGAAGAACTCCCACCTGAGTTCGAAACCTGGCGCTGGAAAGTAGTGGCAAAAGATGGAAAAGGCGGGATGAGCGAGAGCGAAACATGGAGCTTTGCGATTCTTCATGAACCTCCTCTAGTAGATATTTGGGGAGAGTACGGATCCGAACCCGGGCAGTTCAATGAACCTATGGGGATATGTATTGATACAGAAGGTTTCTTCTATGTGGCTGATTCCTGGTTTGAGCCTGAATATGGCAACCACCGTGTGCAGAAATTCTTTCTTGACGGCACATTTTTAACTATGTGGGGCGAAGGTTGGTATCCTGATTATGCATTGAAAACGCCTTGTGATATTGAAGTGGATGCAATGGATTTTGCTTATGTAATAGATGCTGCTGATTGCAAGGTGAAAGTCTTCAAGTTTCCGGGTATTGAAGAAGTGGAATTTGTCCAGGAATGGGGGCAACCCGGCGAGGGATTAGGCGAATTCATAAGGCCAATGGGAATCGCTATTGGAGACGAGCCAGAGAATTTGAGAACGGTATATGTGTCAGATACAGAAAATCATAGAATTCAAAAATTCACCCTGAAACCGATTTTTGATCCAATACACTCACATTATGAGATTATTTCTATCATCGAATGGGGAGGTTTTGGTTCCGGCCCAGGGCAATTTATTAACCCGATAGGTATTGCTGTTTTTTGGGATCTTGTGTTTGTAGCAGATGAAGGCAATCGTAGAATTCAGGTATTCAATAACCTCGGTGAATATCTCTACGAATGGGGTGAACACGGCGAAGGGCCGGGGCAATTCACTTCAGTATGGGGAATTGCAGTTTCACCACATGGTAGTTTAAACACATTCGTATATGTAACCGATCCTCTAAGCGGTAGAGTTCTTGTATTTACTCCGGAAGGTGAATTTATAACTCAATTTGGCAGCTGGGGAATCAATCCGGGTGAATTTCGTGATCCATATGGAGTAGCCGTTGATTATGAAGGGTTTATCTACGTTGCTGATACAGCCAATCAGAGAATTCAAAAATTCGCACCAATTTGGTGACTTCTGACGTAAATTTTTAAAAGTGACTCGTTCATGATATACTTTCTAAAATATCTCAAGGGGTGAGATGATGAAAAAGCTTTCTTATAACGAGTCAAAAAAGCTTTTACCCTTTCTTTCCAGCGAGAAAGAATTCAACCTTTTCATTATTGGAGACATAGAAAATACAGACCCCAATGCCGATTATATGGAGATCTTCGTAGATGGAGAATTAGAACAACCAAAAGGAGTGCTCATGAGGTATTACAGGTTCTTTGTTATCTATTCACCGGATGAAATGGACTTTAAATCTGCTGCGAAAATAATCAGAGATTTTGGGCAGGCAATGGTCTTAAGCGGCAAAACAAGTTGCATAGATAAAATATCCCCATATTTGAAAGATATGACAAAAGAAGAATCCAAAATGCACTTTGCAGTGCTCAAAGAGCCAAATCTGGATAACTGCAACCTTCCTGTAAGAAGGGCATCAGTCGAAGATGCCAGAGGGTTGCTTGATTTGCTGAACTCAATTGAAGAGTTTCACGTGACAGATGAAGAATCATTTAACGAATCTTTGAAAAAGGGCACCACAAGGCGGTATGTTATCGAAAAAGATGGAAAAATCGTCTCCACGGCAGCGAGCACCGCTGAGACATCTGACCTTGCGATGATCATAGGTGTTGCCACTTTAAAAGAATACAGAAACCAGGGACTCGCTTCTTGCGTTGTTTCGAAGCTCTGTTCAGACTTGCTTTCCGAAGGAAAGACCCCCTGTCTTTTTTACGACAATCCAAAAGCCGGGAAAATCTACCAGCGATTGGGGTTTCGTGAAATTGGAACATGGAAAATGCTTCGGTTTGATTGACGTCCTCCCAATCCCCTGAAGGGGATAGGATTCCTATAATCAGGAGGTTCTTGCCCACTCGATGGTAGGCTTCCACGGTGACCACATGGACACCGGGCAACACAGGTGTGAGCTGCATCTCACGCCCATGGGGTACGCCAAGGACCCTACTACCAGGCTTTCGCCTGTATACTTTTTATGATTGTGTGTATACGGCACTGGAAATTTATAAACCTTTATATGTCTTGATATTCTTCAATGTATCTCCTAATACCATTTCATATTGAATTAAATTGTTTCATCCCGATACCTAAAGGGTATGGGCTTTCACAATTTATTTCTGTAAGAGAATGTAAGACGTGGCAGCTAATAGAACAACGATAAAGTTCGTTGTAGGTTGTGCGTAGCTTGCAAAGACGAGACCCGAGAGGGCCGCTGCGCGGCTGATACGAATCCCTTCGGGATTGTTGCGAACCACTTCATGGTTGTCTCCGGTCTGACCCCCAATAATGA
>NZ_JFHK01000037.1 GCF_001636545.1 Kosmotoga arenicorallina S304
GACTGGTAAAGATGGTGATGTTTATTCACAACGCCTGGTAGAACGTCTTTGCCTGCCATATTTATCTGCCAATCTGCCCCAGGCGCGTCACCTGTACCGATTTCTTTTATCACATTGCCTTCAATGAGAATATAAGCATTGGTCAATTCTTGCATCTGATCGTTCATTGTCATTAGTTTATCAATGATTTTCAGAACAATAGTCAGACAGCCATCTTCAATATCTCAAGTTATGCACTTTGAATTAACAAGGAACTCAAAGGGCCGAGTGATAACAGGGTAACCAGTTTGGATAATCCTCATAGCAAGACAGAGATAATAGTTCAGCCTGAGTTTTTCGAGAAAATCCCTCAAGCCTATTTGGTCTTTGACAGAACGATAGAATCTCGCTAGCATCCATACGGTGAAAGCAAGCTGTACTAATTCAACATGCCTTTCTGTACTCTTTGCAGAAAAGACCTGGGGTTTTAGCCCAAAGTTCTGCTTTACTTCCTTGAAATAGGTCTCAATGTAGTTTCTTTTCGAATAATGCCCCAATATCTCATGCTCCGGCATGGAGCTATCACTGCAAAGAATCACTCTGTTCTCCTGTGGTGTGTTGTGAAAAACGAGCTTGACTTTCGCGTTGTTGTATTTTGGAATAATAACTTCCACAGATGTTGTCCCCCTGGTTTGTTTCCTCAACGATGAGAGAGATAGCTTTACACCATTGAAGACAACATCCATCACGGGATTTAACCTGCCAATCACTGTGTAGCCTAATTTAATGGCTTCAAAGAATATCTCAGAACAGAGTATGCCTCCATCCATGAGTAAGATAGTGTTTCTGAAAGGAATTCTCTTGAGTAATTCAATGAACTGCTTTGTCAGGTTCTCTTTTGTCCTTAGAGAAGAGAACAGGGGAAAATAGAGCTTTGGTTTTATCCACACCATGGATGACAGCAGCGAGATTCCCTTAACGATTCTCCTTTCTGTCGTAGAATAAAACTCACCAAGATGCTCGATTCTATTTCCACGCCGCTTGATTGTTGTTTCATCCAGGATGATGTATTTAGGAGTCAAAGCATTCTTTACCATGAAATCTGAAAGGTATTCAACCCTTGAATAAGACAAAGCTCTAGTGGAAATGGAATCGGTATTGAGAAATCTCGAAACAGAAGATTGAGAGGAACCAGATAGCTTAGCAAGCCTTAAGGTATTTTTATAGTTTGCTAAGAACAAGGCAGAGGAATAACCGAGAACGAACCTCTTCTGTTCTTTACGGGAAAAGTGAACATGCTTAATGACATCCGGGAGAATCTGTGATATATTCGTGGTGGGCATGGAATCATCCTTTCGTATGGTTTGCTCACCACGAATATACGATGATTCCGTGCCTTTTTCAATGACCTGTTTTTCTTTTCTTTATTTTGTTAACTCGAAGTGCATAAGTTGAGACTCTGGCTTTATACCACCATCAACATAATCCACGACGCCGACCCTCGCCGTAACG
>NZ_JFHK01000038.1 GCF_001636545.1 Kosmotoga arenicorallina S304
GATGTAGGATAAAATAAAGGAGGCAGTCAGGAGGAAGAGAGGAACAGTGTTTCGATTAGCCAAAGAGCTACAGTTACTCAGAATCCCTCTTCCATCCTGGGAGTACTAGAGGGTCAATAGTAGGATATCCGGGGAAACCCAGGAACGCTACATCGGTTAACCAGTACTCGTTGACTGCACAATGTTTTCTGGAGGAATTGACATGGATGTTGTGGGAAT
>NZ_JFHK01000039.1 GCF_001636545.1 Kosmotoga arenicorallina S304
CACGAACTCGTTGAGGGAGAAGGTAAAAGCACTCAAAAAGAGGGAATGGCATATTACAAAATACACCCTCATGATGGTGGCAAATGCTGCCAGACACCTTCTCGAAGTGGAAAGAGGAAAGCAGGAAATGAAAAAGGAAATGGAAAGGAATTTGAAAGAATCGAAATACAGGGTGATATTGAGCCTGCCGGGAGTGGGAGTGGTAACGGGCGTAGCACTGGTGGCGGCATTTCTCAACCACGAATTTAAGAATTACAGGAACTTCCAGAAATACTGCGGGACAGTGCCTGTAATAATCCAGAGTGGGAACTACCACAAATGCGTGATGAGGAAACACTGTGACAGGAACCTGAAAGGGGTTCTGCATATGATGGCACTGAGTGCAGTGAACGAGGGATCGTGGATGAGGGGATATTATGCCAGGAAAATAAAGGAGGGCAAGTCCTTTGGACATGCCCTCAGAGCATTGGCGAATACCCTCGTCAAGATAGCCTTCGCCATGCTAAAAGGCTTGAAAGCCTACGATGAGGAACTCTTTTTGTCCTCGCGTGGGAACAAGAGCCCTCAGTCAAATTATACAACAAAAACAAACACACAGGGAACTGAAAGAAGGACAGATGAAAGGTTCTCCCTGCTTGATTCTGTTGCTCAAACAAACTGCCATTTGGGAACGGATTCAGGCAGATTGTCTCCTTGACTTGACATAGTAGGTGAGTAA
>NZ_JFHK01000040.1 GCF_001636545.1 Kosmotoga arenicorallina S304
TATACTGCTTCCCTGAAGAATTGGGCAGGAAAAAAGTAGAGAGTTAGAATAAAAAGGCAAGGGGGTGCAGCAAATTGCGGAGAAACTCTCGACAGAAGAAAAGATGGCAATAATTCTAGAAGGGCTTCGTCGAGAAAAGAATGTTTCTCAAATCTGCAGAGAACACGGAATTTCACAAGCTCAGTATTACAAATGGCGTGATAGGTTTCTCGAAGGAGCCAAAGAAGGCTTGGAAAACGGGAAGAAATCCAGGGTAAAGCAGCTCGAAGAAAAAAATGGAAGAGCTCGAGAAGGTAATCGGGAAACAGACAATCGTCATTGAGACATTAAAAAAAACAGTAGCGCACCCAGGCAACGGAAAATAGCGGCACTGCTCGTTGATTAGGGATTCAGCGTATCAGAAGCGCTGAGGTATTTGAAAATCAGCCGGAGCACGTATTACTACAAGTCTAAGGGATACAGTCGAAGAACGAATGATGAAGAAATACTCAAAGAAATAGAAGAACTCAAAAGAGAACATCCTTACTGGGGATATCGTCGAATCTGGGCGATGTTGAGAAAAAAAGGCAATAAACTTAACCAAAAGAGGGTATAGCGATAATGAAAGAGAATGGATTGCTCTACAAAGTTGGGCACAAAAAAGCTTGTAGAACCATCCAAAAGAAATAAAACCCACCAGGCTCAGAGAAGTGCTTGGGATCGATACGACAAAAATACTCACAAGAGATGCTAGTTGAGCATATTACATAGCAGTGATAGATTGGTACACAAGGGAAATCCTTGGATCGGAAATAAGTTTCAGGTGTAGAGCGGAAGAATCGTTAAAAGCGTTGGACAGAGCCTTAAATTAGGGATATCCCGAAGGTGTGCGGGGCGAAGGAGTAATACTGGTGAGCGACAACAGCAGCCAACCAACGAGCACGAAGTTCCTGAAAGAATGTGCTGTACTTGGGATAAAACAGATATTCACGAGCTACAACAACCCAAAAGGTAATGCCAACACGGAAAGGTATTTCAGAACATACAAAGAAGAAGTTGCATGGGTACTGGACAATCCAAGTTACGAGAGCTAATCGAAAAGACCAAAGATTTTGAAACGTTTTACAATGAAAAATATCCACACAGTGCACTAGGTTACAAGAGTCCCAAAGAGGTATTTGAAGAATCCTTAAGTCTATACAAAATTGCTCGATTTTTTGTCCAGTTTTTCAGGG